>RXJK01000388.1:718-4849 GCA_003963125.1 Hyphomicrobiales bacterium | reverse complement strand
GGAGAGGTGAACAAGTTCAGCGCCTACCTCAGCTACTCGAACCTGATGAAGGACAACTGGGCGGGACCGGGCACCGACAATCGCAGCCACGTCGACTTCAAAGCCAAGTGGGGCGACAAAGACAACGCGATCCGCTTCGCGGCGATCTACAATTATGCCGTGAATGGCAATTACGTCGCGCCGAAGCTGTCCGACTTTAATACCACCGGCTACAATCCAGCGTGGAACCCGACGCTCGCTAGCACCTTCTTCAATGCGCAGACGAAGAACGGCGTCTCGTATATCGACCAGAGCGCGAATGGCACTGCCAACTATTACAAGTACCGCATCAATCCCTTCCAGAACCTGATCTTGAGCGCGCCGTCGAACTTCAAGGTCAGTGAGAACGTCAAGTTCGATACGGTGCCCTACTTCTGGTACGGCTATGGCAACGGTGGCTCGATCACCTCGCTGTCGGAGCAGAACGACCAGACCGCCAAAACACTGCCGACCGCTTTCTATTGGGGCAATATGAAGGTCCAGAATGTGGACCTCGGCGGGCTCAAGGGCCTCAACGACAAGATCGCGTTCTACAACCCTTCCATCACCGAGACCTACCGTCCGGGCGTGATCAACAAGTTCACATTCAATCTCGGTGACCACCAACTCGTAGCGGGCAACTGGTTCGAGTTCGCGCGCCACCGCCAGACTGCGCCCTACGTTCCGCTCACCGCCGACGGCGGCGTCGAGGATCCGTTTGCGGGCAACAACCAATTCCGGCTTCCCGCGACCGCACTCTGCTATACGCCTGCAAGCACCGGTGCCAACCAAGTTACCTGTCCCACCGGTCCAATGCAGCGCCGCGACCAGCTTACGCAGACGACGACCAACGCAGTCTTCGTCGGCGACACCTGGAAGATCGACAAGAGCTGGACACTCGATTTGGGTGTGAAGCAGCTCTGGGTTCATCGCGAGATGGACAACTACCTGCCGTTTGCGGCCGATCCGAACCAAACGCTCGACGACACCGCGACGCTGCCGCAGGCTGCCATCAGCTACAAGATGGACAAGGAGAACAAGGTTTTCGCCTCGGTGGGCACGACATTCCGTTCGGCGCCGAACTTCACGCAGATCTCGTCGTATAGTGCCACAAGCGGCGCCTACACGCCCATCAACCCGCTCCCGCCGGAGCGCGGCACGGTGTTTGAAGTTGGCCACCGTTACCAGGGAAAGCTGTTCTCGACCTCGCTGTCCGTGTTCAACGGCTATTTCGAAAACTTCCAGCAATCGACGAACGTCATCGATACCCGCTCCGGCTCGACCGGAACCGTCAGCGAAACGGTCAATGTCGGCCGCCTCGTGAACTACGGCATCAACGGCGAGATCGGCACCCGTCCGATGTATAACTTCCGCACCTACATCGGCTTCGAGCTTCTGCAGACGCGCATGCTCGACAACATGCAGGCCGGCGGCAAGCTCGGAAACGGCAACATCAACGACTTCCTGCCGACCGCCGGTAAGCAGCTGCCAGGCGCACCGAACGTCTCGCTTGGCGTTGGCCTCGACTACGACGATGGGCACTGGTTCGCCAACGCCCAATACAAGTACATCGGCGCGCAGTTCTCGACCTACATGAACGACGAGGTGATGCAATCCTTCGGCCGGGTCGATGCCGGCCTGGGATACCGCTTCTCCGATGTCGGCTACATGAAGAAGCCTGAGATCAAGTTGAACCTCTTCAATCTCACCAACGCTCGCCAGCTCGTCGGCGTGAACGGCCTGCAGACCAACGCGCAGACGACGACCGGCACCGGAGGCAGCTCGATCAGCGGAAACGCTCCTACCTATTACATGGGACAGGGCATCTCCGGCCTGGTCACGTTCAGCACCGGCTTCTGATGATGAAGATCGACGTCAACTTCTTCCATCATGTGTGCATCCTCGCGCTCTACGGAGCCGCGGGGGTGCTCACCTTCGTCGTGGCGGAGCGACTGGTCTATTACGCCCTGGTCGGGCTGCGGGTCCGTCGCCTCGATGCCGTGATTAATCGTGGTCGAGCCGCTGGCGAGCAGACGTTCAAGCGAAGAGACGCGATTACGCGCGCTGTCGCCGAATATCTCGATGCCTTGGGTCTGACCGGCATCACGCGCGCACGCCTTGAAGATCTATCGATGTCGCAGTTCATCCATGTCGATGCGAAGATCGTGGCGCGGCTCTGGATGCTCGACACGATCGTCACGGCCGCGCCTCTCCTCGGCTTGCTGGGCACCATCCTCGGCATCATGGATACCTTCACGGCGCTTTCCAGCGGCGGCATTTCCGACCCCGCCGCCGTCAGCCGCGGCATTGCGGCGGCTTTGTTGGCCACGGCCATCGGTATCGGCGTCGCCCTCTATGGTCTCCTCGGCCACAACCTTCTCCACCGCCTGGCCGACGATCTCAAGGACAGCTTCAAGCGCCTGATCCTGGGCGCGGAGGCCTATCGGGTGCGCAGCCTTGGAGATGCGAACGCGAAGCCGGTCGCTGCAGAAGCGGCTCCGGCGGTCGCGGCCTGAAGTCATTTGCTGATTCCCGCATGCGGCACGCCCGGAGGGGCGTGCCGGTCTCCGCAACTGCGTTCGAGAGACCAGATGGCCTTGCTTTCACGCCGCGACATCGTGACTGGCGCTGCCGCGATGGCGGCGATCGGATCCCCTCGGCACGCGGCTTGGGCGCAAAAAGCACCGGCTGCGTCCGTCGCCTTGCGGATCCTCGCCACGTCCGACATCCACATGTTCGTCTTGGATTGGGACTACTACCGCGCCAGGCCCGACCCGACCGTCGGTCTTGCCAAGCTGGCGGACCTGATCAGGATCGCGCGCGCCGAAGTCGCCAATACCGTGCTTCTCGACAATGGCGATTTCCTCCAGGGCAATCCCCTCGCGGATCTTGCCGTCGCGCAGATCAAGAGCGATCCCGCGATGCGCCATCCGCTCGTTGAAATCATGGGCGACCTGGGCTTCGACGCTATCGGTCTCGGCAATCATGAATTCAACTATGGGCTCGATGCACTGCAGACGGCCCTTCGTAGCGCGAGTTTTCCAGTTGTGTGTGCCAATATCGCGCGCTTGGACGGAGGCGATCCGATCGCCCTGGAGACAACGGTGCTCCAGCGCCCTGTCACCGATACCGAGGGGCGATCCCACGACCTGCGTATCGGCATCATAGGTTTTGTGCCACCGCAAATCATGGTCTGGGACCGCGCGCGCCTGCAAGGGCGTCTCAGCGCGTCCGATATCGTCTTGACGGCGCAGCGCCTCGTCCCAGCATTGCGACAATCATGCGATGTGCTGATCGCGCTGAGCCATTCCGGCATCCGCGGCGGCCCTTGGAGCGAAGGCCAAGAGAACGCGTCGTTCCACCTTGCGGCAGTGCCTGGCATCGACGCCATCATCACCGGCCATTCGCATCTCGTGTTTCCCGGCCCGACGTTTTCCGGCATCGAAGGTCTCGACACCGTTGCCGGTACGCTACAGGGCGTCCCTGCCGTGATGCCGGGCTTCTGGGGCAGCCATCTCGGCATCATCGACCTAACGCTCCAGCGCGAGGGAGCGAGTTGGCATGTCACCGGGACGTCTACCGCCACACGATCGATCTACCGGCGGGAAGGCCAGCAGGTGATCTCATTGGCCCAAACGAATGAGGCGGTCGCCCGCCGCATCCAATCGGCGCACAGCGCAACACTCAAGTGGGTCGAAGAGCCGCTCGGCTCGACGCGCGTGGCCCTCCATAGCTTCTTCGTCTGGGCGGGGTTCGACCCGTGCACGCGGCTGGTGAATGACGCGCAACTTGCGTATGCGCGGCCCTTCATGGCGCAACAGTTTCCCGGCCTGCCCATTCTCTCGGCGGCGGCGCCGTTCCGGACGGGCTATACGCCCGATAGCTTCGTCGATATCGAGCCGGGACCCGTATCTCTCCGTCAGATCGCCGACATCTACATCTACTCGAGCAACACCGTCGTCGCCGTCAAGCTGAAGGGCGCCGAGGTGATCGAGTGGCTCGAGGCCTCGGCGCGCGTATTCAATCGGATCGAGCTTGGCAAAGACGGTCCTCAGCCGCTTCTCGACCGTAAAGTGCCCTCCTACAATTTTGACCTCATCTGCGGGCTCGACT
>RXJK01000388.1:0-668 GCA_003963125.1 Hyphomicrobiales bacterium | reverse complement strand
GCAACGTCGCCGTGCTCAAGGGCGGAAGCAAAGTCGTTTGGCGTGCACCTGACAGCAACCAGGATGTCGTGGCGCAATATCTGAAGGCCGCGTCTCCCCTAGCTCCACAAGCCGTCGCCCCATGGCGCTTCGCCTCGCTCGCCCAGCCGACACAGGTCTATTTCGACACCGGCCTCGCCGCCGCACGGCTTTTCCCCAGCATGCCGACCCTGACGGCGCTTGGCGAAAATGCGGGCTACCTGCGCGTCGGCCTGCGCATCGGCCATTGACCCGAGTTGCGACCCAAGGCTCCACGGAAGCAAAAGCGCGCGCTCACAGCATCTACGCCGATCCTGATGGGCCGCTTTTGGGGCAGTCGAATGCTGATTCCGTAGCCGAAGTGATCTTCGGAGACGGAGAACGCGATATGATGAGGCGGCGAAAGCGGGACCAGGGCAAGCTCTTCTACGAGTTCAGGCCTGAGGATCGTATCCAGGAGAGCCACCTGCTGCGACGTATGAACGTCTTCGTCACGGCGGCTCTCGCTGATCTCAACGCGCAACTAGAGCCCTTTTACAGCGATATCGGGAGGCCGTCGGTCGATCCCGAACTCATGATCCGGATGCTTTTGATCGATGGCGTCGAAGAAGACCTGCGAGAGGAGCTTTCCCGGGGCAGCAGCACCGAAC
>RXJK01000330.1:816-29694 GCA_003963125.1 Hyphomicrobiales bacterium | reverse complement strand
CACGGGATCGCAGAACACAGTTGCCGGCTCTCCGCTTCGCTCCGGCCGGGATGACAATCAATTGAAACACCCTCCCTTTGTGCATTCCCGGAAGGCGTGCGCGAGCACGGCCGTCCGGGATCTTGAGGCGTGGAGTTATGCGGCGACGGGGAAAGATCCCGGCTCTCGCTGCGCTCGGCCGGGAAGGCAGAGGTGAGGGCGATGGCTCTCGCATTCTTCTGCAGAAGCGCTACCCGGCCTCCGCTCGCCTTACCCTCACCCAATGAACTTCCAGTAGGTGTCTTTTTTGGTGACGTAGCCGTCGCGGAATTCCCAGAGGTCGCAGCCGAGATATTCGAAGGGGGCGCCGCCCTTCGGTGTGCCGCGCACCACCCATTCCGAGATGGCCTTGTCCTGGCCGCAGATCCAGTGGCGCATCTCCTCCCAGCGCATGTCGGGGATCTGGGCGTAGCGCGCGCGCAGCACCTCGCGGATCTCGGCCTTGCCGACGCAGCGGCGACCTTCCGGCGCGTGCGGCCCGCGCGCCATCAGCCACACGCAGTCGTCCGTGAAGTGGGACAGGATGGCGTCGACGTCCTGTTTGTTGAAGCCGTCTTGGATCTCGCCGAGGAGTGCGAGCGTGACCGTGCGGGGTTGCATGTTTCCTCCTGGGTTACTTGTTTGGGCAGCTCTCAGCCGGCCATCAGGGCGACGCCGATCATGATCGCAGTGATGCCGGCGACGCGCAGCGCGGTGATCTCCTCGCCGAACAGCAGCCAGGCGCCGAACGTCACCGGCACGAACACGATGGCCGTCACGAGATAAGCACGCGACAGCGGCGTCGTCTTCAGGATGCGCATCCAGGCGACGAACATGGCGATGTAGCCCCCGATCGCCAGCAGGACGGCAGGCGTCGTCACGGCGCGGGCGATGAACTCTGGCCCGAACTCGCCGTCGCCGAGTGCGGTGCTGGCCCACTTGAAGGCGAGCTGGGTGACCGTCGCCAGCGCGACGAATCCGATCCAGCGGGCGGCGGCCTGCAGCGACGGGCTGGCTTTCAGTTTCGACTCGGAGTTTTCCACGTCAGCCTCCGCTCAGCGCCACGGCGACAGAGCCGGCCGTGATGAAGGCGGCCCCGGCCCACTGGCGCAGGGAGACCTGCTCGGCAAACAGCCAGCGGCTCATCAGGATGACGCCGATGTAGTTGAGGCTGGCGATCGGTGCGGCGATGGTGAGCGGCGCAAGGGCGAGCACGCGCAGCCAGACGAAAATCTCGAGGCCATAGATGGCGAGCCCGACGGCCACCCAGGCCGGTTGTGGCAGCACCTCGAGCGCGGACGGCGGCGCGTCCATGGCGCCCAGCTTGAAAGACGTCTGGCCGAATACGTCGCAGGCGACGGACAGCGTCAGCAGAAGAGCAAGCTCGAGATGCACTCGGCCATCCGTTGCCCTGGTTGATCCGTTGCCACATCTTATACAACACTTGCTGCGCACGGCAGGCGGAGCCCGGGTTGCACGGACGTGATTGTGAAGGAATAAGCCTTTCGCGGTGACGATGCAATTTTGGCACTCGTGCGGGCGGCAAATGGCGCTAACACTGCGTTCCGGGGGGCAGTCTCGATGGGCTGTACATGAAGATCGTGACCGTCATGGCCGGCCGGCAGTCGGGTGGGGCCGAGACGTATTCGACGGACGTCATGTTGCAATTGCACGCGACTGGCGTCGCCCAGGTCGTCGTGATGGCCCGGCATGCGCCGCGGTTCCAGGAGTTGCAGGCCGCCGGCATGCGGATGGCGCCAGAGGTGCTTGATGCGCCCTTCAGCTGGCTGAACAAACGCGCACTGCGCAGCCTCGTCGAAAAGGAAAAGCCCGATATTCTCCACACGTGGATGCGGCGCGCGGCGAGCCTCGTGCCGGGTGGGCTCTCGCAGCCCGTGATCGGCTGGTTCGGCGGCTACTACGAGCCGCGCCACTTCCATCGCTGCACGCACTTCGTCGGCGTGACGGAGGACATCGTCGCGCACATGAAGCGCAACGGCGTGCCGGCCAACCGCGCATTCTACATCCCGACGTTTCCGACGATCCTCGACCAGCCGCCGACGCCGCGCGCGGCGCTCGATACGCCGGAGGGCGCGAAGGTTTTCCTCACGCTGTCGCGGCTGCACGAGAAGAAGGGGCTCGATACGTTCCTGAGGGCGCTGGCGAAGACGCCGGGGGCTTTCGGCTGGATCGCGGGTGACGGTCCGCTCGAGGGTGAGCTCAAGGCGCTGGCGCACACGCTTGGGCTAACGGATCGCGTGCGGTTCCTCGGCTGGCGCAACGATCGCGCCGCCTTGCTGCGCGCAGCGGACGTGTGCGTCCTGCCCTCGCGCTACGAACCGTTCGGGACGGTGATCCTGGAGGCGTGGGCCGCCGGCGTGCCGTTCATCGCCGCGCGCAGCGCCGGCCCCGAGGCCACGGTGCGCGACGGCGTCGACGGTCTGCTGGTGCCGATCGACGATGTCGATGCCTTGGCCGCGGCGATGCAGCGGGCGAGTTCGGACGCGACGCTGCGCCAGCAGCTCGTTGCGGAAGGGCGCGCGAGCTACGAGCGGAGCTTCACGCCCGAGGCCGTGACGCGGCAGTGGCTGCAGTTCTACGGCGACCTCGTGGCGCGCAGGATCTAAGGTCGGCGCCGGTGCCGCGGATACGTGTTGCGCGGGTTCGCTACAGCCCCTAGCGCAGGTCTTGCAGATGGTTGGATCCCGGTGACGAGCACCCGGATGACAGTGTCGCTCAGTGCCCTCCGCCGCCGGCTGGGGCGCCCGTGGGACGCTTGATGATGATCGCCATGGCAGCGAGGCCGACGAAGAGCAGCGTCAGCAGCAGGAAGACGTCCGAGAAGGCGATGACGACGGCCTGGCGGTGCACGATCTGATTGAGCTGCTTCAGGGCCATGAGCTGCGCGTCGCTGCCGAATGAGGCAAACCGCTGCGTCAGCGTGGTCAGCATCTCCTGGGCCGGCTGATGGGCCCACGTGAAGTTCTCGTGCAACCGCGCGATGTGCAGGTCGGTGCGGTCGTTGAGCACGGTCGTCAGCAACGCGAGGCCGACGGCGCCGCCGAGGTTGCGGGTGAGGTTGAAGAGGCCCGAGGCGTTCTTCACGCGCTCCGGCGGCAGGGTGCCGAGCGCAATGTTGTTGATGGGGATCATCGACAGCATAAGGCCGACGCCGCGGAAGACCTGCGGCCAGAACAGCTCCCAGAAGTCCCAATCGCGGGTGAGGTAGGTCATCCAGTAGGTGCCCGTCGCGAACAGAAGGAAGCCGGTGATGAGCATGAGGCGCACGTCGACGCGTGTCATGAGGCGGCCGGCGATCGGCGCGGTGAGAAACATGAAGACGCCCGAGACGAACATGGTCTCGCCGATCATGAGCGCGTTGTAGCCGCGGATCTGGCCCAGATAGACGGGATAGAGGTAAGTGAGTCCGTAGAGGCCGATGCCGAGCACGAACGAGAAGATGCTGCCGAGGCCGAAGTTGCGGTCCCCGAACGCGCGAACGTCGACGATGGGCGCGCGTGCCGACAGCACGCGGACGAAGAAGACGATCGCCGATAGCGCCGAAACCCATGTCATCAGCAGGACGGTCTCGTCGCCGAACCAGTCGTTGCGCGGACCTTCCTCGAGAACGTACTCGAGTGCGCCCAGGAAGCCCGCCATGGAGGCGAGGCCGATCCAGTCGAAGTCGTTGAGGAGCGACCAATCGGGCTTGTCGAAGTCGATCAGGACGAGCGCGGCGATGGTCACGGCGATGCCGGGGACGACGTTGATGAAGAAGAGCCAGTGCCAGGACAGCGCATCGGTGAGATAGCCGCCGACGGTGGGACCGATCGTCGGTGCGAGCGTCGCGACGAGGCCGATCATCGGCGAGACGATCGGCAGCTTGGAGCGCGGGAAGACGATGTAGGCGGTGGCGAACACGGTCGGGATCATGCCGCCGCCGATGAAGCCTTGGATGGCGCGCCAGATGATCATCTCGGTGATGTTGGTGCTCAGCCCGCACATGAGGCTCGCGAGCGTGAAGCCGCCGGCCGAAATGGCGAACAGCATGCGCGTGCCGAGCGCGCGGGAGAGATAGCCCGACAGCGGGATCATGATGACTTCGGCGATCAGGTACGCCGTCTGCACCCAGTTGATCTCGTTCGACGACGCGGCGAGGCCGGCCTGGATCTCCGTCAGCGAGGCCGAGACGATCTGGATGTCCAGGATCGCCATGAACATGCCGAAGACCATGGCGAGGAACGCGAACAGCCGGCGCGGCGCGATCTGTTCGTCCGCGGACGGTGCGAAGACCGCTGCGCGCGGCGGGGCGCTGCCCGCCGTCGCGGTTCCGGTTGTACTGATGGCTGCCATGGCTGCTGCTTTCCGACGTGGCGCGACATCCGCGCCGATACTCAGAGGCTTACTCGGCGCGGCGCAGGGCCGCCGTGTTCATGGGTTGCGACGGGCCCGGTGCGCCGGGTTTCGTGTTCACCTTGACGATCACCGACAGGCCCGGACGCAGGACGGCCTGATCCGCGACGGCGGCCGGCACCAGGATGCGCACGGGAAGGCGCTGCACGACCTTGGTGAAGTTGCCCGTGGCGTTATCCGGCGGCAGCAGCGAGAAGATCGAGCCCGACGCGGGCGCGAAGCTCGCGACCCTGCCTTCCAGATGACGGCCGGGAAGCGCGTCCACCTCAATGCTGACCGGCTGGCCCGGCTTCAACGCGGCGAGCTGCGTCTCCTTGAAGTTGGCGTCGATGTAGACCTGATCGAGCGGCACCAGCGTCGCGAGCCGAACCGTTGGCTGCACGTAGTCGCCCACCTGCACGGCGCGATTGCCCATGACGCCGTCGAAGGGTGCGCGCAGCGCCGTGAAGGAGAGATCGCGCTCGGCCTTGGCGAGGTTCGTCTGCATCTGCTTCAGGGTGCGCGCCGCTTCCTCCTGCTGCGCCTTGATGACGCCGACGTTGGCGACGGCGGCATCGAGCGCGGCGTTGGCGGATTGCACCGTGGCTTCCGCCTGCTCGGCGTTGGCCTGGGCCTGTTCCAACGTCTGGCGGCTGTTGATCTGGCGGGTGGCGAGATCTTCCTGGCGCTTCAATTCGAGGCTGGCACGGTGCGCGCCGGCCTTGGCCGAGGTGATCTGCGCGCGGGCCTGCTCGACGGCGGCCTCCTGCGCGGCGATCTGCCGGCCGAGACGCTCCACGGTCGCCTGCTGGACGGCGACCTGGTCACGCGCCGTCTCGGCGGCGAGCTTGTAGTCGCCGTCGTCGATGCGCATGAGCACGTCGCCCGCCTTCACGGTGGCGTTGTCCGCGGCCAGGATCTCCGTGACGTAGCCGGCGACCTTCGGCGACAGCGTCGTGCTGCGGACGCCGACGTAAGCGTCGTCCGTGCTGACGATGTAGCGGCCGGTGGTGAACCAGTACTGGCCGTAGTAGCCGCCCACCGCGAGGAGGGCGAGAAGGGCGCCGGCCAGGATCTTCTTGCGACGGCCCTGGGGGGCTTTGGCTTCGGCAGGGGTCGCCGCCGCCGCGGGCGGCTCGGGCTTCTTGGCTTGCTCAGCCGCAGCGAGGTCGGGCGTGCCGAGGCGCCGGCCCTGACGATCGGATGCCGGGAGGCGGTCGCGCTCGTGCGCGCCATCGGCCTCGGTCCGCGTGTCCATCGTCTCGTGTCCGTCCAACATTGAGGTACTCCTGAATTATTGACCGAACGGTTCGGTCGGGCATTGACATAGAGCGGGTGGCTGCCTAAGTCAATGACCGAACGGTTCGGTCAACACTTTTTGAAGCTGGAGCCCCGCCTCTTGGTTCAGAAACGGTTGAGACGGATTGAGGTATGTGCCGGCTCGCGCCAGAAATAGCGGGTCAGATCTGCGGCAGCTGCAGCCGTGGCACAGGTCGGACCGGCAACTCGACGCCGGCTGGAAGGAAAGGGGAAGGGTCGAAACCTTCACATCCGAGATGGTCGATCCAGACACGCAGATGACTGAAGCGGATGCGGACACGGTTTCAACGCCTGCCGATGCCGCAGACGCCGGCAAGAACCCGGATAACGCGAAGCGCCGGCAAATCATCGACGGCGCGTGCCGCATGTTCCTGTCGCAGGGCTTCGACGCGGCCAGCATGGGGGCGATCGCCAAGGCGGCGGGCGTCTCGAAGGGCACGCTCTATGTGTACTTCAAGAGCAAGGAGGATCTGTTCGAGGCGATCGTCTTCGAGCAGGCCCGCAAGCAGGCCGAGCAGATCTTCGATTTCGACAACGGCGCCGACATGGGGCAGGAACTGCATCGTCTCGGCACGCAGTTCGTCAAGTTCGTGTGCCGCAAGGAAGGGGGCATCTCCCCCCTGCGCACGGTGATCGCGATCGCCGACCGGATGCCGGAACTGGGCGCCCGGTTTTATGCATGGGGGCCCGCGTCGGGCATCGCGAAGCTCAAGAGCTATTTCGACGCCAAGGTCGCGCAGGGCGCCCTGCGGGCTCACGACACCGAAGTGGCTGCCGCGCAGTTTCTCGACGCCTGCCTGTCGCTCACGTTCAAGCCGCTGATGTTCAACGCCGCGCCGCAGCCGAGCGATGCCCTGATCGAACGCGTCGTGAGCACGGCCGTGGCGACGTATCTCGCGGCCTACAAGGTTTGACCGCGTCTATTCGATGACCCGCTGCGTCCAGGTGGCGTGGGTCACGCCGGGACGGTGCGCGAAATAGTCGGACAGCTTGTCGAGTTCGCTCGGGTCCACGGCCGTCACCGTCAACGTGGCAACGAGTTCGATCAGGCGGTCGTCGCGCTTGAATTCGCGGATGCCCTGCGCGGGATAGTTCATGGCATAGAGCTTGTCGCCGATCTCGTCGCGCATGACGTCGACCTGATCGGCGTTGACCGTCACGTGGATCTGGTAGCGCGCCTCGCTGTTGCGCTCGTTGAAGGGCAGGCGGTTGATCGTGTTGACCAGCGGTCGCAGCAGCGTGTTTCCGGCCAGCACGAACAAGGTCAGCACGGACGCCTCGAGCACGAGATCGGCGCCGCTCAGAGCGCCCACGGCGGCAGAACTCCAGAGCGTCGCCGCCGTGTTGAGGCCGCGCACGTTGCCGCCTTCGCGCAGGATGGTGCCGGCGCCGAGAAACCCCACGCCCGAGACGACGTAGGCCGCGATGTGGATCGCGCCGGCATTGCCGTTGAGGCGCGCGCCGAGGTCGACGAAGGCCGCAGCGCCCAACGCAACGAGCACGTTGGTGCGCAGGCCGGCGCTGCGGTTGCGGAACTGGCGCTCGGCGCCGATCAGCGTGCCGAACAGGAACGCCGACGCGAGGCTCACGAGCGTGTTGAGAAGCTCGGGCGGATTGATGTTCGTGAAGGCGGACATGCGGGATGCAATGGCCTCGGATGACGGCGGACGCGCTCCAGTCGCCCAGGCCATCCGAGAATGCAACCGAAACTTGGCCGATGTGCCCTACGGCCTTGTGGTCGGCTTCATCTTGCCCGCGACCGCGCGCACCTTGCCCGGGGCCGCGAACCAGATGGTGGCCGCGCTCAGGAGGCTGAGGCCGATGCACAGCGCGAATACGTAATCGTACGTGCGGTACCAATCGTGCAGGAGACCGGCGATCCAGGGGCCGGCAGCGCCGCCGGTTATCGCGAGGAACATGAGCGTGCCGAAGATGGTGCCGTAGTGCTTCCCCTGGAAGATCTCGGCGACGACGGGGCCGAACACCGGCGTGATGCCGTAGCCCAGCACGCCCTGGCAGGCGACCATCGCGAACAGCAGCGGCATCGACGGCCAGTATTGCATCGCGATCAGCACGCCGTAGGTGCAGGCGAAGCCGAGATTGGAGATGGTGAAGATCCACTCCCGCCCGATGCGATCGGACAGCGTGCCCATGAAGATCTGCCCCGGAATGCCGGCGAGGCTGACGAAGCCTAGCGCCCATGCGGCGAGCGTCGCGTCGTAGCCGATCTCGACCAGATATTTGGTCTGGTGGACCTGCACCGCGTACCAGACGAACAGCGTCGAGAAATAGCCGGTTGCGAGCCACCAGAAGCGCGTCGTCGAGAGCGCGCGCCGCAGCGTCCAGTCAACGGCGGCCCACTCCTTGTCGACGACGTTCGTCGGCGCGGGGCCGTCCGCGGGGTCCGGCGCGCGATCGCCGTCGGGCTCCAGCCCCATGTCCTCGGGCCGCTTGCGCAGCAGCAGGTTCAACGGCGCGAGAATGACGATGATGGCGATCCCCATGGCGACGCACGCCGTGCGCCAGCCGGCGACGTCGATCGTGCTTTGTACCCACGGCAGGATGATCACCGAGCCGATGCCGACGCCGGCGAACGCGAGGCTCATGGCCATGCCGCGTTTCCTGACGAACCAGTTCGGCAGAAACAGTGATTGACCCGAATAGCCGAGGCACACGCTGCCGCCGCCGACCAGAACGCCCAAGGTCAAGTACAAGTGCCAGGGCTGCGACGTGTAGGGCGCCAGCAGCAGGCCGGCGGCCAGCATGACGACGCCGAGTTCCATCACCAGGATCGGCCCGAAACGGTCCATCCAGCGGCCCAGCACCGGGCTCAGAAGAGCGGAGATCAGGAAGCCGAAGGAAAAGGCGCCCGCCGTCAGGCCGCGCTCCCATCCGAACTCGGACAGCATGGGCGGGAACAGAAGGGAAAAGGCCGTGCGCGCATTAACGCCGAGAGCCATCGAGATGAAGACAACACCGACAATGACCCAGCCATAGAAAATGGGGAGCTTTCTCATGCCGTGATGGGCCGGCAATTCGGTCCAGGAGTCAATAAACTCTCAGGTAACCAAGGTGACAGGCGGCGGCCCGTGATGAAGAATCCTCAGTGGGCGCGGATGATCTCGAGCACCGCGGCGCCGTAGCGCTTCAACTTGCTCTGGCCGACGCCGCTGACCTTGGCCAGCGCATCGGGGGAGCGCGGCCGCTCGCGCGCGATCGCCGAGAGGGTTGCGTCGTGGAAAATGACGTAGGGCGGAACATGCTGTTCGGCGGCACGGTCGCGACGCCAGGCGCGCAAGGCCTCGAACAGGGGCGCGTCGGAGGCGCGGATGCCGAGCCTGTCGCCGGCGTGCTTCTTGCGGCCGCGGCCGGGCTTGTCGTCGCTGCCGGCTTCGGGCGCCTTGCGGATGCTGACGCGGCGCTCGGAGCGGTAGACGGCCTTGACGAGGTCGCTCTCGCCGAGCGCCAGGAGCGGGCGCCCGTCGTTGGGATCCTCGCGGAGATAGCCTTCGAACAGAAGCTGATCGACGAGGGCCCGCCAGGCGACGGCGCTCATCTCGGCGCCGATGCCGTAGGTCGACAGCGACGTCTCGAAGGCGGACGCGTCCTTGGATTTGCCGAGCAGGTGATCGATGACGCGGCCGCGGCCGAAGCGGCCGCCGAGGCGGTGCACGGCCGAGAGGACTTTCTGTGCGGCCTGCGTCGCGTCGATGCCGTCGGGCGGCGAGAGGCAGATGTCGCAGGTGCCGCAAGGTTCGACGTCGATTTCGCCGAAGTAGCGACGCACCGCCATGGGCCTGCAGCCCATGCCGTCCAGCATCGCGTAAAGCTGGCGCACCTTGCGCACCTGCACGTTCTTCACGGTGTCGTCGACGTCGCGGCTCTCGATGCGGCGCAGGGCCCAGGCGAGGTCCGACGAGGAATAGAGCGTGATGCCCTCGGCGGGGTTGCCGTCGCGGCCGGCGCGGCCGATCTCCTGCCAGTAGGCCTCGATGCAGGACGGCGGATCGGCGTGGATCACGTAACGCACGTCGGGCTTATCGACACCCATGCCGAAGGCGATGGTGGCGACCATCACGGCGGCGTCGGCCTCCAGGAACTTCTCGAGGCGTTCCGCGCGCACGTCCTTGTCGAGGCCGGCGTGGTAGGCGAGCGCGGGAATGCCCTTGGCGACCAGCTTTTCGGCGAGTTCATCCACGCCGTCGCGCGAGCCCGCGTAGACGACGCCCGAGCGGCCCTGGCGCTCGGCGACCAACTCGATCACGCGGTTGCGACCGAGGCCCGACTTGCGTTCGGCGGACAAGGCAAGTTCAGGCCGGGCGAAGCTGTCGACGAACTGGCGCGCGTCCTTCAGGTACAGCTCGGCACAGATGTCTTCGCGCGTGCGGGCGTCTGCCGTCGCCGTCACGGCGAGGCGTGGCACCCCTGGGAAGAGTTCGGCGAGACGGCCGAGCATCCGGTATTCCGGGCGGAAGTCGTGCCCCCATTGGCTGACGCAGTGGGCTTCGTCGATGGCGATCAAGGCCAGGGGAAAGCGCGCCAGGCGCTCCAGCATGGCCGGCTGCATCAGGCCTTCGGGGGAAAGGTAGAGCAGGTCGAGCTTGCCGGCCTCGACGCGAGACCAGATCGAATGGCGGGCTTCATAGGCTGTGCTGCCGTCGAGCTTCTCGGCCGCTACCCCAGACTGCTGCATGGCCGCGACCTGATCGGCCATCAGGGCGATGAGTGGCGAGACCACGAGGCCCAGGCCGGGGCGCACCAAAGCGGGGATCTGGTAGCAGAGGCTCTTGCCGCCTCCTGTGGGCAGGACGGCCAGCGCGTTGCGGCCGGCCAGCACTTCACCGATCACACCCGATTGCAGTCCGCGAAAATCGGCATGACCGAACGTGCTGCGCAGCACCTCGCGGGCATCCGCAAGCGGGTCGTCGGGGGTCTGTTCGAGAGCGAGCGCCACGCTTGGCTTATGCAATCCTGGTGATCGATCGGCCAGTGTTCGGGATCGCTTGTCCCCGATATTTCACCAGCTTAGCGCGGAATTAACGCTATGGGCCGAGAATCTGCTTCCGCGCCCGTCCTCCGTGGGCGGTGTTGCAGTCCGGATCCGTGTCCCATGTTGCGTCGTGTTCGAAGCCTTTCAGGCGGGCTCATCGCCCTCGCCGTTTCGGCAGGCCAAGCCCATGCGGGCTTCTTGGACCCTCCGGCTCCCCCACCCGAGCCGCCGCCGATACACGTCTACGACTATTCGCGCGGGCCGGTGTGGACCTCCAACGGCTGGGCCTACGTGCCCGTCGAAGTGCATTTCCCCCGCACGCGCCCCACGGTGATCGTGCCGCCGCAGAATGTCGACCGCGGTCCGCCACCGCGCCGCGAGCGTGAGCGGCGCCGAGAGGCCGATTTCGACCGGAAACCGCCGCTGCCCTCGATGCGGGAACTCGGCCTGCCTCCTCCGCCTCCGCCGAGGCGCAAGGCGACGATGAAGTAGGCCCCTTTCCCGCAGCGGAACCCGCATAAGTCCTTTGACGTTGCGCCCATCGCCCGGTTCATAAGCTAGCTTATAATGAGTTGCATGAAGCACGCTGACCTCAGACGCGAGATCCTGTTCGAGTTGTCGGACGTGGCCCGCGCCATGCGCACCCACATCGATCAGCGGGCCCGCCAGCATGGCATGACGCGGGCGCAATGGGCTGTGCTCGCCCGCGTGCAGCGGCAGGAAGGGGCGACGCAAACCGAACTGGCGGAAGCGCTCGAGATCCAGCCGATCTCGCTCGTGCGGCTGGTCGATCGCCTGTGCGCGCAGGGGCTCGTCGAACGCCGGGCGCACGCGAAGGACCGGCGTGTCAATCTCCTGCACCTCACGGATCGCGGGCGGGACCTGCTCGCCGAGCTGACGCCACTGGGCCGCGATATCGCACGGGAGATCTTGGACGAGCTGTCGGAGAGCCAGACGCTCGATCTCCTGCACAAGCTTCTCCTGATGAAACGCAACATCAAGAGCGCCAGCGCCAAGCACGTGGCCAATGGCGCCGAACAGGGTGGGCGAGATGCAGAAGCACGTTGAACCTGGAGCGCGACCAACCGGTATCGTCGGCACGCTCGGCCCGGCAAAGGTGGTGGCGCGGCGGCTGCTCGTGCGCGTGACGCACATGTCGCTCAGGGCGCTGCTGCTCGTCGCCATTCCGCTGGCCGTGGTGCTGGTCGGCTCCCTCATCTATCTGCTCGGCGGCCGCTACGTCTCGACGGACAACGCCTACATCGGCGCGCAGCGCGTGCTCATCACGCCGGAGGTTTCGGGCAAGGTCGTCAGCATCTCCGTGGTCGAAGGACAGCTGCTGAAGCCCGGCGACGTTCTCTTCGCCATCGATCCCGTGCCGTTCGAGCTGGCGCAGAAGGAAGCCAAGGCGCGCCTCGATCGCGTGCGCACGGAGTTCGAGACGCTGAAGAGCAACCTCGCGACGCTCGGCAAGCGCATCGAACTCGCGCGGCAGAGCGTGGCGGCGAACCAGTCCGAGTACAACCGCAAGTCCGAGCTGCTCGGCAACCGCATCAGCACGCCATCCGATCTCGACCGCTCGCGCATGGCGCTGGTGTCCGCCAAGGCGCAGCTCGAAGAGCTGGAAGGGATGGAGACGAGCGCGAAAACGCAGCTCCTGGGCGATCCGAACCTCCCGATCGAGCGCTATCCGCAGTTTTCAGAAGCGACCGCAGCGCTCGACCGGGCCAACCGCGATCTCGCCAATACGGTGCTCAAGGCGCCGCTCGCCGGCATGGCGACGCAGGTCGTGAGCATCCAGATGGGCCGCTTCCTGACGGCCGGCACGCCCGTGTTCAGCGTGATGGGCACGGACGCAGTTTGGATCGATGCGAACCCGAAGGAGACCGACCTCACGCACGTCCGCATCGGGCAGCCCGTCAGCATTCAGGTCGACACGTTTCCGTCGAAGGCGTGGCAGGGCCGCGTTGCCGCGATCAGCCCGGGCACGGGCGCGCAGTTTGCGATCCTTCCGCCGCAGAACGCCGCCGGCAACTGGATCAAGATCGTGCAGCGCGTGCCGATCCGCGTCGAGTTCCTCCCCGGACAGGATCTGCGGCGCCTGCGCGCCGGGATGAGCGCCAACATCGAGATCGACACCGGCCGGCGCGGACGAATCGCCTCACTGTTCGGGTCGAGCGCCGTCGCCGAGGATCCCGACCCGTGATCGCCTACGCCGAGCGCGGCCTCTCCCCCACGCTGCAGCGGAGCCTCATCACCATCTGCGTGATGATGGCGACGATCATGCAGGCGCTCGACATGACCATCGCCAACGTTGCTTTGCCCTACATGCAGGGCAGCTTGTCGGCGACGCTCGACCAGGTGAGCTGGGTCCTCACGTCCTACGTCGTCGCCGCGGCCATCATGACGGCGCCCGTCGGATGGCTCGCGACGCGGTACGGCATCAAGCGCGTGCTCGTCGTGTGCGCGACGGGCTTCACGGTTGCCTCGATGCTCTGCGGTATCGCGCACAGCGTCGAGCAGATCGTGCTTTATCGGGTGCTGCAAGGCATGTTCGGCGCGGCGCTGGTGCCGCTGTCGCAATCGGTGATGCTGACGATCTATCCGCCCGACAAGCGCGCCTGGGCCATGTCGCTGTGGGGCATGGGCGTGATGATCGGGCCGATCATGGGACCGGCGCTGGGCGGCTGGCTGACCGAGAACTACACGTGGCGCTGGGTCTTCTACATCAACCTGCCGTTCGGGGTCGCGACGGTTCTCGGCCTTCTCGCCCTCCTGCGCGACCTGCCCTCCGAGCGGCGCACGACGTTCGACTGGATCGGGTTCGTGACGCTGTCGGTGGCGATCGGCATGCTGCAATTGATGCTCGACCGGGGCGAACAGCTCGGCTGGTTCGATTCCAACGAGATCGTGCTCGAGGGCCTGATCGCGCTCTTTGCCGGCTATCTCTTCATCGCGCACACGCTGACGTGGCCCACTCCGTTCGTGCAGATCGAGATCTTCCGCGATCGAAACTTCGTGATCGGGCTCTGCTACATGTTCGTCGCGGGCATCCTGCTGCTGGCATCCGCGGCGCTGCTCGCGCCCTTCTTGCAGGGCGTGATGGGGTATCCCATCGTCGATGCCGGCTCGATCCTCGGTTCGCGCGGCATCGGCATGGCGGCCGCGATGCTGGCGGCGGGGCGCCTCATGAGTGTGGTCGGCGCGCGGTCGCTGTTGCTGGTCGGCCTCGGGCTCTCGGCTGCGGGGCTCTACGGGAGCATGTACTTCTCGCCCGATACGACGATGTCGACCCTGATCTGGGTCGGCATGGTGCAAGGCGTGGGTCTCGGCTTCATGTTCGTGCCGCTCAACACCATGGCGCTCGCCTCGCTGCCAGCGGCCTACCGCACCGACGGTACGGTGATGTGGACGTTGATCCGCAACCTCGGCAGCTCGATCGGGGTGTCGATCTTCATCGCCAACCTGACCAACAAGACCGTGCTGCTGCGCGAGCGCCTCGTCGAGAGCGTGACTGATTTCAACCTGGGGCTCGCCGATCCGCTGGCACAGCAGATCAACCCGGCGACGGATACGGGGCGCGCGCTGCTCGAGAACATCGTCACCCAGCAGGCGACGATCATGGCCTACGCGAACGACTTCAAGCTGATGCTGGCGATGTGCCTCGTCGCGATGCCGTTCGTGTTCCTGATCCGGGCGACGCCGGCCAGCAGTGGGTCGCCGCAGGGGCCCGCCGCAGCGGACGTGCACTGAGCGCACGCGCGTCTCACTTCAAGTGGGAACGATCCCGGCTCTCGCGGCGCTCGGCCGGGAAGGCAAAAGGGGAGGGGGTGTGCCGAGATGCCGAAGGGTCGGCGGCGCGCTCAGAGGTGGTCGAGCATGGCGGCGCCGATGATGGGGCCGCCGTGGCTTTCCTGGAGCAGGACGACGGCGCTGTCGGTGTCGGAGCCAGCGATCGACGCGCGCTCAAACTTTGCCGTCATGGCCTTGCCGTTCCACATGCCAACCGGCGTGATCTCGCGCACGACGTTGTAGTAGGTCAGCGTCTTGCCGCTGTTCTCGCCGCGGGTGACCGGAACCGTCACGCTTTTGGACAGGACGGCGAGCCAGAGCGTGCCCTCGTGGGGTGCAGTCTCTCCGCCTGCTGCCGCAGCGGCCTCGATGGTCAGCTTGCCGGCCTCCTCGGACACGTGGATGGGCACCTTCACGGGGCCGAGCGCGGCGATCTTACGCTTCATCAGCGTCTCGTCGGCGCCATTCAGATGCACGCGGCCGTTGATGACGGCCTGCGGCGTGTAGATCATGTCCTTGAAGGTGGCGGCGTAGACCTTCTGGCGCTTGGAGAACTTGGGGCTCGACAGCGTGTCCTTCCAGCCGAGGTAATCCCACGTGTCGGTCGGGAAGGTGAGCGCGATAATGTCCTTGCGCTCGGCGATCAGGCGGCCGAGGAGCGCATCCGCGGCGGGACAGGATGAGCAGCCCTGGCTCGTGAAAAGCTCGATCACGGTCTTGGCAGGCGAAGGGTTCGCGGGACCCTGCGCGCGCCCTGCCGCCGGCAGAGCGATCAACACGGCGGCAGCCGCGAGCGCTTTCAGGGTGGTCGTGAACATGACGACGGCTGGACCTCACAGTGCAGGCACCCGACAACCGGGGCCTTTCTCGACCGGAATATGGTTTGCCGGTCGATCAATAGAAACTCACGAATGGGTTATACAGGCGGTGCGGTGCGGAATGATTAACGCACGGTGGCCGCTGACGAATTCGTGAGGCCGCGGCAAGCGCTGAAAGCGGATAAGGAAAGGGCGCCCGATCCTTACGGACAGGGCGCCCGAAATGCCTTACGCGGCTGCGAGATTGCGCAGCACGAAGGGCAGGATACCGCCGTGGCGGTAGTAGCTCATTTCCTCTTCCGTATCGATCCGGCAGAGCACTTCGATATCCTGCGACTTCGCGCCCGAGGCGATATTGACGATCACTTTCTGGCGCGGCTTCAGGGTCTCGAGGCCCTTGATGGTGACGACCTCCGTGCCATCGAGGCCAAGGGTCTGCCAGGACTGGCCGTTCTCGAATACCAGCGGCAGGATGCCCATGCCGACGAGGTTCGAGCGATGGATGCGCTCGAAGGACTGCGCAACCACGGCGCGGATGCCGAGGAGGCGGGTGCCCTTCGCCGCCCAATCGCGGCTCGAACCCGTGCCGTATTCCTTGCCGGCGAAGACCACCAGCGGCACGTTCTCCGACTTGTAGCGCATGGCCGCGTCGTAGATCGAAAGGGCGTCGCCGGAGGGCTGGTGGATGGTGTTGCCGCCCTCCTTGCCGCCCAGCATCATGTTCTTGATGCGCACGTTGGCGAAGGTGCCGCGCATCATGACGTTGTGGTTGCCGCGGCGGGCGCCGTAGCTGTTGAAGTCGGCGGGCCGCACCTGATGCTCGATGAGGTACACGCCGGCGGGGCCGTCCTTCTTGATGGAGCCCGCAGGCGAGATGTGGTCCGTCGTGATGCTGTCCTGGAAGAGGCCCAGCACGCGCGCCGATATGATGTCCGTGACCGGCGCCGGCTTGATGGTGAGACCCTCGAAGTAGGGCGGGTTCTGCACGTAGGTCGAGCCCGAGTTCCACTTGTAGGTGAGCGTCGGCTTGGACTTGCCCATCGCCTGCCAGCGCGTGTCGCCCTTGAAGACCTCGCCGTAGCGCTGGTCGAACATCTCAGGGGTGACGCAGGTGCGGATGATCTCGGCGATCTCCGCAGAGCTTGGCCAGATGTCCTTCAGGAAGACGGGCTGGCCATCGCTGCCGGTGCCGAGCGGCTCGGTGGCGAGGTCGACATTGAGCGAGCCGGCCAGCGCGTAGGCGACAACGAGCGGCGGCGAGGCGAGGTAGTTCGCCTTCACGTCGGCGTTGACGCGGCCTTCGAAGTTGCGGTTGCCCGAGAGGACAGCGGCGACCACCAGGTCACCCTTGCGGGTGGCGTCGGCGATGTTGTCCGGCAGCGGGCCGGAATTGCCGATGCAGGTGGTGCAGCCGTAGCCAGCGAGGTTGAAGCCCAGCGCGTCGAGGTCGGTCTGCAGACCGGCCTTGGTCAGGTAGTCGGTGACGACCTGAGAGCCCGGCGCGAGCGAGGTCTTCACCCACGGCTTCGACTTCAGACCCTTCTTGAGCGCGTTGCGGGCCACGAGGCCAGCGGCCACGAGCACGGACGGGTTCGACGTGTTGGTGCAGGACGTAATGGCGGCGATGACGACGTCGCCGTGGCCGAGGCTGTAGTCGGTGCCTTCCACCTTCACTTTCGCTTTGGGGTCGGCGCCCTTGACGATGTCGGGCAGCACTTTCTGGAAGTCGGGCTTCACGTTCTTGAGCGCGACGCGGTCCTGCGGGCGCTTGGGGCCGGCCATCGACGGTTCGACGGTGGAGAGATCGAGTTCGAGGACGTCGGTGTAGACCGGGGTCTCATCGCCTTGGCGCCACATGCCCTGCGCCTTGCAATAGGCTTCGACGAGTGCGACACGATCCTTCGCACGGCCGGTGGCGGCGAGGAACTTGATGGTGTCGGCGTCGACGGGGAAGAAGCCGCAGGTCGCGCCGTATTCCGGCGCCATGTTGGCGATGGTGGCGCGATCTTCGACGGAGAGGTTGTCGAGGCCTGCGCCGAAGTATTCGACGAACTTCTCGACGACGCCGCGCTTGCGCAGCATCTGCGTGCAGGTGAGCACGAGGTCGGTCGCCGTCACGCCTTCCTGCAGCTTGCCCTTGAGGCGGAAGCCGATGACCTCGGGGATCACCATGGCGACGGGCTGGCCGAGCATGGCCGCCTCGGCCTCGATGCCGCCGACGCCCCAGCCCAATACGCCGAGCGCGTTGACCATCGTCGTGTGGCTGTCCGTGCCGACGCAGGTGTCGGGGAAGGCCTGTTCGGCGCCGCCGACGCCCTTCGTCCATACGGACTGGGCCAGATACTCCAGGTTGACCTGGTGGCAGATGCCGGTGCCCGGAGGCACCACGCGGAAGTTGTTGAAGGCGCCGGCGCCCCAGCGCAGGAACTCGTAGCGCTCCTTGTTGCGCTCGTACTCGAGTTCGACGTTCTTCTCGAAGGCCTGCGGCGTGCCGAAGTAGTCGATCATCACCGAGTGGTCGATGACGAGGTCGACGGGCACGAGCGGGTTGATCTTGGAGGGGTCGCCGCCGAGGTTGCTCATGGCGTCGCGCATGGCTGCGAGGTCGACGACGGCGGGGACGCCCGTGAAGTCCTGCATCAGCACGCGGGCCGGGCGGTAGGCGATCTCGCGCGTCGAAGTCTTGGTGGCGAGCCACTCGACGATCGCCTTGACGTCGTCGGCGGTGACGGAGCGGCCATCCTCGAAGCGCAGCAGGTTCTCGACAAGAACCTTGAGCGAAAAGGGCAATTTCGAGAGCCCGGGCAGCCCGTTCTTCTCGGCGTCGGGGAGGGAGAAGTACTCGTACTTCTTGGAGCCGACGGTCAGCGTTTTTCGGCTCTTGAAGCTGTCGAGAGAGGATGAGGCGGCGCTCATGGGGTGGGTCTCCTGAAACGAGAGGGGCGCCGCCCGCACAACGTTTCGGACTGGCCTCGAAGCAAAGCGGCCCCTAATAAGACCGCTTCTAATATGAGGTCGGGGCCTGGGGAAGCATGAAGTTAGTCGCAGAAGGTCTTGTCCTCACGCGCGGCTCGCGCGTGCTGGTTTCGGGCCTGTCCTTTGCCGCGGATGCGGGCTGCGCTCTTCTCGTCACCGGACCGAATGGCGTTGGAAAAACAACGCTTTTGCGGGCGCTGGCCGGCCTGTTCCAGGCGACGGCGGGCACGATCCGCCTGGAGGGGGCGGCGGACGAGCGATCGGTCGCCGATGAAAGCCACTATTTCGGGCACCTCAATGCCGTGAAGAGCAGCCTGACCGTCGAGGAGAACGCGGCGTTCTGGTGCCGCTACCTCGGCGGGCGCCGGGAGCAGGTGACCACGGCGCTGGAGACGTTCGGGCTGATGGCGCTGCGCGACATTCCGGCCGGATATCTCTCGGCGGGGCAGAAGCGGCGCCTCGGGCTTGCGCGCATGCTCGTGGCGGAGCGCTCGATCTGGCTCCTCGACGAGCCCGCCACGTCACTCGATGTCGCTTCCCAGGCCGTGCTGGCGGCGGCCGCGAACACGCATCTGGCCGGAGGCGGCCTCGTGATCGCGGCCACGCATGCGCCGCTCGGATTGACGCCGGCGCGCGAGTTGGCGCTCGCCGGCTCTGGAGCGCGGGCCGCATGAGCGCGTTCGGCGAACTCCTGAAGCGGGACGTGCTGATCACATGGCGCGAAGGCGGGGCCGTCGGCACGGCGCTCGGCTTCTACGTGATGGTGATCACGCTGCTGCCGCTCGGCATCGGGCCCGATCTCAACCTGCTGCAGCGGATCGCGCCGGGGCTGCTGTGGGTCGCGCTGTTGCTCGCTGCGCTGCTGTCGCTCGGGCGCCTGTTCGAGATCGATCTCGAGGATGGGTCGCTGGACGTACTCGTCGCGTCGTCCTTGCCGCTGGAGGCCGTGGCGGTCGCGAAGTGCCTTGCGCACTGGCTCAGCACCGCGGTGCCGCTCGCCTTGCTCGCCCCGGTGCTGGGGCTGCTCCTGAACCTGCCGCTCGATGCCTACGGTCCGCTGGTGCTTTCGATGCTGATCGGGACGCCGGCGGTGAGCTTCATCGGCGGCATCGGCGCGGCGCTGACGCTCAGGGCCCGGCGGGGCGGCGTACTGCTCGCGCTTCTCATGCTGCCGCTGTTCGTGCCGACACTCATCTTCGGCATCGAGACCGTCAGCAGCGCCATCGTGGACTCCGGCGCCTTCGGCCCGTCGATCCTGATTCTCTCTGCGATTTCATTGGCTTCGGTGGTTTTGGCGCCGGTCGCCATCGCTGCCGCACTGCGGCTGCAAGTCCAGTAACTTTACGCTGCCCAGTATTTGCGCTCCAGTGCGCGAAGGCTTAGATCATCCACATGCAACAGGCTCAATCGCTCACCCAGCGGCTTGCGAACCCGACGCGCTTCATGGAGCTTTCGGCGACGCTGCTGCCGTGGCTGACGGTCGCCGCCGTCGTGCTGACGGTGATCGGCCTAGTGATGGGTTTCGCCGCGCCCGTCGACTACCAGCAGGGGCACACGGCGAAGATCATGTACGTGCACGTGCCGGCCGCGTGGCTGTCGATGGCCGGCTACAGCCTGATCGCCATCTCGAGTTTCGGGCTGCTCGTCTTCCGGCACCCCCTCGCTGACGTCTCGGCGAAGGCCGCGGCGCCCATCGGTGCTGCCTTCACGCTGCTCTGCCTCGTGACGGGCTCGCTGTGGGGCAAGCCCATGTGGGGCGCGTTCTGGGTGTGGGACCCGCGGCTTACGTCGGTGCTGATCCTGTTCTTCCTCTACATCGGGCTGATTGCTCTGCGTTCGGCCATCGAGGACGAGGCCCTCGCTGCGAAGCTGACGGCCATTCTCGCGCTGACCGGCATCGTGATCCTGCCGGTCATCAAGTTCTCGGTCGATTGGAACAGCCTGCATCAGCCGGCGAGCGTGATGCGGATCGGCGCGCCGAAGATCCATCCGTCGCTGCTGTGGCCGCTGCTCGTGATGGCCGTGGGACTGACGATCGCCTTCGTCGCCCTGCACATGAAGGGCATGCGCAACGAGATCCTGCGGCGGCGGGTGCGTGCGCTGCGGTCGGCCGAAGTGCAGATGGCGGCGGGCGCCGCCTCCCCACTGCCGGCGGAGTAGCGCCTCATGGATCTGGGTCCCCACGCTGCCTACATCTGGGCGTCATTCGGCGCCGCGGCGCTCATCCTGCTGGTGCTCGTCGTGTGGCTCGTGCTCGACGGGCGGCAGCAGCAGAAGATGATCGCGGAACTGGAAGCCCGCGGTGTGCGCCGCCGTTCCGATACGTCGGGATAAGCCGATGCAGACGACGACACCGGTGGACCCCGCACCCGATGAGGCGCCGAAGCGTTCGATGGCGTGGCGGCTTGCCGTGCCGCTCATCGTCTTTGCGGCATTGGCCGTACTCTTTGCTTTCGCGCTGTCCGGCGGCGATCCGTCCAAGCTGCCGTCGGCACTCCTCGGAAAGCCCGCGCCTGCCTTCGCCTTTCCCGCCATCGAGGGGCTGACGGATGGCACGACGCCGATCCAGGGCTTTTCGGCCAGCGATTTCGCCCAGGGGCACGTGTCGGTCGTGAATTTCTGGGCTTCGTGGTGCGGGCCGTGCGTGCAGGAGCATCCGCTGCTCGTCGCTTTGCAGGTGCGGACGGGCGCGAAGATCTACGGCGTGAACTACAAGGACCAGCCGGCGGCCGCGCGTCGCTTCCTCGGCCGCTACGGCAATCCCTACTGGGCCGTCGGTGCGGATGCCGGCGGGCGCGGCGCCATCGAGTGGGGTGTCTACGGCATGCCCGAGACGTTCGTGCTCAACGGCAAGGGTGAGATCGTGTTCAAGCACGTCGGGCCGATCACGCCGGAGACACTCGAAGCCAAGATCATCCCTGCCGTTCAGGCCGCGGCGAAGGCGGGCTCGTAAAGGTGAGCAGCAGGTAGCCCAGCGTTGCGGCCAGCAGCGATCCGGCTAGCACGCCCAGGCGCAATTCCGCGGCGCGCTCTGCATCGGTGAACGCCAGCATGCCGATGAACAGGCTCATCGTAAAGCCGATGCCGCCCAACAGGCCCGCACCCAGCACCTGAACCCAGGATGCGCCCTCGGGCTTCGGCGCAATGCGCGCTGTCACGGACAGCCACGTCGCGAGGAAGATGCCGATCGGCTTCCCCAGCAAAAGGCCCAGCGCAATGCCCATCGGCACGCTGGAGAAGAGCTTGTCGAGCGTCATGCCGGCGAGCGAAACGCCAGCGTTGGAAAACGCGAACAGCGGCAGGATGAAGAACGCGACCGGCGCGTGGAGCGCCTCTTCCAGACGTTCCAGCAGCGAAAGCTTGCTTTCGTCTTCGGAGCCGCTGTCGAGCGGGACGAACAGCGCCACCACGACACCTGCGAGCGTGGCATGGAGGCCCGATTTCAGCACGCACACCCAGATAAAGAGACCGACGATCAGGTAGGGCCAAAGGCTCTGCACGTTGCGGCGGTTCAGCAGGAGCAGGATCGCACACGCGGCGGCCGCGAGAGCCAGCGCGAACAGGTTCAGGCTCGCCGTATAGAACAGCGCGATGATCAGGATGGCGCCGAGGTCGTCGAGAATGGCCAGCGCCAGGAGGAACACCTTCAGCGACGAGGGTACGCGCGGTCCGATCAAGGCCAGGATGCCCACGGCGAAGGCGATGTCGGTGGCGGCGGGAATGGCCCAGCCGCGCAGGGCGGTCGCATTATGCCAGTTGATGCCGATGTAGATGAGCGACGGCACCAGCATCCCGCCCACGGCCGCGATGCCGGGCAGCACCGCGCGGCCGAACGACGACAATTCGCCGACCAGCATCTCGCGCTTGATCTCGAGGCCGACGAGGAAGAAGAACACGGCCATCAAGCCGTCGTTGATCCACAGATGCAGCGGCTTGTAGAGCGAGAAGCTGCCGACCTCGGGCCCGACCTTGAACTCGAAGATCTCGTCGTAGAGATGCGCGAGGCCGGAATTCTTCACCAGCATCGCGAGGATCGCGGCGACCAGCAGAACGATGCCGCCCGCCGCCTCGTGGTGGAAGAAGGCGGAGACCGTTTTGAGTGTGCGCCGGACGGGCATTTGGGGAAGACCTTGGGAAGCGTCAGGGAGAGGTGTGAAACAGATGCCGGAGCTGCAGGACATCGCAGCCGGCGCTCGATTCGAGCACTCGGGCGAGTGTCGCGAGCGCGGCGTCCATGGCGTCGGCGGGCGGGAGACCGGCAAGGAGATGCCCGAGCAGCAAGCCGTCGAACAGGTCTCCCGAGCCGTTCGGAATACCGGAGACGAGACGGCTTGCGGTCTCGCGTACGAGGCCCGTCTTGCCGACGAGCAACGTGGTGACGTCGGTTGGAGACTGCAGCGCCGATGTCACCGCGACGAGGCCCGGGCCCAAGGTACCGGCGGCCGAGACGATGGCGGCACGATCATCGAGGCTTCGAGCGCCCACGAGCCACTGCAGCTCGAACCTGTTGGGCGTGGCCAAGTCGGCGAGGGGCAAAAGGCGATCGCGGATTGCGTCTGCGGTCGACTCCGGGACGTACAAGCGGCCGGCATCGCCGATGATCGGGTCGACCAGCACGTGGATGCGCGGATTTCCTGCCATGATGCGGACGATCGCGTCCGCTGCGGCCGCGACGCTTTCGGCCGAGGCGAAATAGCCAGTCATCACCGCGTCGAGCATCGGCCAGCAGGCATCCTGCTCCAGCGCTGCGAGCATGCCGGCCAATTCGGATGCGTCGGTCGCGCGCCGGCCGCCCGGCAGCATGGCGGCCTGGCCGAGCCCTGGACGGGCGGCGAGCGTCACCGTCGGCAGGGCCCACACCTCGTGACCCAGCGATTGCAACGCCGGCACCGTCGCCGCGAGGCCGACGCTGCCGCGCACGACATGGGAGGAAAGGCAGAGAACTCGGGCCATCGCGCGCCTATATCACGTTGCGCTCGCGCAGCGGCCGGTTCTCGGCGATGCGGCGGTAGCCGAAGCGCGTGAGGTCGATGCTGGTGAAGCGGCCGTCGGCGATCAGCTCGGCAATGGCGCGCCCGGCCGCGGGGCCCTGCTGGGCACCGTGGCCCGAGAAGCCGGTCGCGAAGTAGAGGTTCGTGATGTCGGGATGCGCGCCGATCACGGCGTTCTGGTCGAGCGTATTGTAGTCGTAGAAGCCGGCCCAGGCGTTGACGACGCGCACGCTTTCGAACGCGGGCACGCGCGCAGCCAGTGCGGGCCAGATTTCCGTCTCGAAGAAGGCGTGGTCGATGTCGGAGAGGTCGCCGCCTGGCTGTTCGCTCGTTTCGTCGGGAGATTTGCCGCAAATGAAGAAGCGGCCCTCGGGCCGGAACCAGACGCCGCCGGGGTCGACGGTGAGCGGCGCGTCGCGAAGGCTATCGGGCACGTCGCGGCAGTCGATGACGAAGATGTAGCGTTTGCGGGGCTCGACGGGGAGCGCGACGCCGGCAAGCGCGGCGACTGCGCCCGACCAGGCGCCGACGGTAATGACAAGCGCGCCCGTTTCGATGCGGGTGTCGTCGGACAGCGTCACGGAGGCGATGTGCGTCGGCTCGCGGGCGATGCCGGTGATCTCGCCATAGATCAGCTCGACGCCGTTCTCGCGGGCGGCTTTGCGAAAAACGTTCGCGACGCTCGGCGGATCGAACCAGCCTTCGCCGGTTGCGCCGAAGGCGCCGGCGGCCAGTCCGTCGGTCGACAGCCAGGGGAATGTGCTCGCCAAGGCGGTCGGATCGAGCATCGAGATCGGCGCGCTTGCCGCCGTCTGCACGGCGTGGTTCTCGCGCAGCACCGGCTCACCCTCAGGCGTGGCGAGGACGAGATAGCCCTGCTCGCGAAAGCCGATCTCGGCATCGGGGCCGAACAGCGCCGAGCCCTCACGCAGCATGGCGAGCGTCGCCTGCGACAGGGCGATGTTCTCGGGCGTCGAGAACTGCTGACGGAGGCCTCCGGCCGAGCGGGCCGTACTGCCCTGGCCGAAACTCTTGTCGCGCTCGATGAGGAGGATGCGCTTGCCGGCCGTGGCGGGCTGGCGCGCGAGGAAGTAGGCCGCGGCGCTCCCCACGATCCCCGCTCCTGCAATGACGATGTCGGCCGCGCGTCCGCCACTCATGGGCACCTTCCGGGCTGTCACCCGAGCGGGATAGCCGCGCGGCGCGGCGAATGCAAACCGATGCGCCCAGGGCGGCAACTTGGCGCAAACGGAGGCTGGCGGGTTGGGGCGGCTTTGCCTAGTGTGCAGCGCAAGAGAGACCCCAAGAGGTTTGCCATGACCATCCGTCCGCGCCGGAGCGTGCTGTACATGCCCGGGTCCAACGCCCGCGCGCTGGAAAAGGCCAAGACCATCGCGGCGGATGCCTTGATCCTCGACCTCGAGGATGCGGTCGCACCGGACGCCAAGGCGCTGGCGCGAGATCAGGTCTGTGCGGCCGTAAAAGCTGGGGGCTATGGCTCCCGCGAACTCGTCATCCGCATCAACGCGCTCGATACGCCGTGGGGCCGGGACGATCTCGCGGCGGCTGCGGCTGCGGCGCCCGATGCCATCCTGCTGCCGAAGCCCGGCACGGGGGCTGCCATCGCCGACATGGAATTGGCCATGCGGGAGGCGGGCGCACGCGAGCGTACACGGCTGTGGGCCATGGTGGAGACGCCGCTCGCGATCCTGAACATCGGTGAGATCGCCGGAACCGCACAGATCTCAGGATCGCGGCTCGCCTGCCTCGTGATGGGAACGAACGACCTCGTCAAGGAGACGCGCGTCGACCTTTCGACGAACCGGCGCCCAGCGCTCTACTGGCTGTCGGCCACCGTGACGGCGGCGCGCGCGCACGGGCTCGACGTGCTCGACGGCGTCTACAACAACTTCAAGGATACCGAGGGCTTCCTCAAGGAGTGCGTACACGGCCGCAAGCTCGGCTTCGACGGCAAGACGCTGATCCACCCCGACCAGGTGGCGAAGGCCAACGAGGTGTTCGCACCACCGGCGGCGGAGGTGGATTGGGCCCGCAAGATCGTGGCGGCCTTCGATCTCCCGGAGCACAAGGGCAAGGGCGTCATAACCGTCGAAGGTCGCATGGTGGAACTGCTGCACGCCGAGATGGCACGGCGCACGATCGCCATCGCCGAAGCGATCGCGGCGAAAGGCGCATGAACAGGGCATTGAGGTGGATACGCGGAGCATTTCGGAGAGTGGCGGGGTCCCCGCCTTCGCGGGGACGACGTCGAGAGTGAGGCACGCGAAGCGCCGTATACCAGCGTCATGCCCGCGCGGGCGGGCATCCACGCAAATCAGCGAGGCAGGGCGCGCCATTCGATCTCGCTCCGATTGCATTGAGTTGAAAACGAGACCGGCATGACGAAAGCCAAGACGGGCAACTATTTCGAGGACTTCAAGGTCGGGCAGGTGCTGGTGCATGCCACGCCGCGCACCGTCACGCTCGGCGACGTGGCGCTCTACAACGGCCTCTACGGGCCGCGGTTCGCGGTGCAGTCGGCCGACACGTTCGCGCAGGCGATCGGCTATCCGAGATCGCCCGTCGACGACCTTCTCGCCTTCCACATGGTGTTCGGCAAGACGGTGCCGGACATCTCGCTCAATGCGGTCGCCAATCTCGGCTACGCGGAGTGCCGCTTCCTCGCCGCTGTGTATCCAGGCGACACGCTTTCGGCGACGTCCGAAGTGATCGGCGTGCGCGAGAATGCAAACAAGGCCTCAGGCGTCGCTTATGTGCGCACCACGGGCCGCAACCAGACCGGTGCCACCGTCCTCGAGTACGTGCGCTGGGTGATGGTGCGCAAGCGCGACAAGGCTTCGCCGGCGCCCGAGCCCGTGATCCCCAAGGTCGCCGAGCATGTCGATCCCGCGCAATTGGCCACGGCCGTTCCGAAGCTCGATGCTGCGAAGTACGACCGCGCGCTGGCCGGGTCCGAAGCGCGGTGGGGCGACTACACGATTGGCGAGAAGATCGACCACATCGATGCCATGACGCTTGAGGAGGCCGAGCACCAGACGGCCACGCGCCTCTACCAGAACACGGCCAAGGTGCACTTCAATCTGCACGAGCAGGCGCAGGGGCAATTCAAGCGCCGGCTCGTCTACGGCGGTGTGGTCATATCGCTGGCGCGTGCGCTGTCCTTCAACGGGCTCGCCAACGCGTTTCATGTCGCGGCGATCAACGGCGGGCGGCACGTGGCGCCCTGCTTTGGCGGGGATACGGTCTATGCGTGGTCGGAAGTGCTCGACAAAGCCGAGATACCCGGGCGCGCGGATGTGGGGGCGCTGCGCACGCGCCTCGTCGGCGTGAAGAACCGGCCTTGCGCCGATCATCCCTACAAGAACGATCAGGGCGAGTACGTCGAGGGCGTGATCCTCGATCTGGACGTATGGCTCGTGCTGCCGCGCTGAGCTAGTCTCGGATTCTCGCAACCACAGGAACTCAAGATGTCCGACGCGCAGACCCTCGGCATGCTGGAACGCCGCCGCATCGAGGCGCAGATCCTCAAGCACGTCTACGACGAGCTGAAGGCCTCGCAGGGCGTTGAAGTCGCGCAGCGCACGATCGCCAACGCGGTGCGCCAATCTGCGATCGAGCAGGGCAAGCAGATGGCGGCCGAGGTGGGCGGCAAGACCTCGCTCGCGAGCTTCCAGGCCAAGCAGGACCTCTGGACGCGCGGGGATGCCCTCAAGATCGACGTGATCGAGAGTTCAGACGACCGCTATCGGTTCAACGTCACGATGTGCCGCTACGCGCAAATGTACAAGGAGATGGGGCTCGGCGAGATCGGGCATCTCTTGTCCTGCCAGCGCGATGGCACCTTCTGCGAGGGCTACGACCCGAACCTCAAATTCAAACGTACGCAGACGATCATGCAGGGCGCCAGCCACTGCGATTTCGAATACACGTACCAGACGCCCGAGCAGGGCTGATCCGGCCTCCGCATGGGGTCATGCTGCCCACGGCAGTGGCAGTTTTCTGCCTCAACGCTCGTGCGCTTTCTGAGCACATCGCTGCGAACGATGCCGGCGAGCCGTCCGATGTTGTGCGGCGGCATCGCGTCATCGCCATGTTGCGGCATTTCGGAACAATGCGCGGTACTGGCCGTTGAGGTCGCGTTAGACTGTCAGCGCCGAACGAGGTGTGCGTAGCGAGGTCAAGTCCGTGTCACGGCGCGTTCCGATGGCGGTTACGGTGCCGATGCTGGTGGCGGCGTTCAGCGCCGGCGTGGTGGCGCGGCTTTGGCTCGACGAGACAACCCCCGATGCCGCGCCGGGCGCCGTTCTCACCACCGAAGGCAGCGAAAGGCCGTCCGCACCGGTCGCGCGCGCCAGCACCACGCGGCTCGCTCTGACGCCGGCCTCCCTCCACAGCGACGACGAACAGGAGGTCGCCTCGAACCGGCCTTTGGCGCCCGAGCCGGTATCCCGGCCTTCGACGAAGCCTGCCGGCCAGCAGCCTCTTCCCGATGCCCCCGTGGTCCCCGAGGCCGTCGCGCCGTCGGCAACGGGCACCGTCGTTCCCTCGCTAGGCTCCATCGCGCTGCCGAGCGATGCCCCCGCCGATTTGAAGGCCCGCCCGCCGCAAAACCCGCCGCCGCGGCGCTACGTGCGCAAGGTCATTCGCAAGTCGGCCGGATACCAGACGACCGAGGTGCCGATCTTCGGCCCACTGTTCGGCTGGAAGTTCTGAGCCGCCGCGCTCGCAAGGGCAGGCCGGATACGGGTGCGCATCCGGCCTGATCCCAGGTCACGCCCGTGCGGCGAAGATGTCCTTCTTGATGACCGCGTGCACCCCCCAGTTGCCGTCGACGACCTGGGTGATGCCGAAGTCCACGCCGATGGACATCAATGAAATGGCTTCGTCTTCAGTGAGTCCCTTCGCCGACATCAGGAAGCTGCGCATCTTGCGGAAGGCGTCGCGCAGGGCGAGATCGACCGAGGATTTGCTGAAGATGTCGTTCTGGGCGTTGGGGCCCAATTCCGCGAGGTAGTTCGCGTAGCTGAAGCCGTGTACGAGCCAATCCGTCTGCGTCTCGAGCATCGGGTAGTTGAGGCTCTCGAGCGGGGTCCCGGCGAGATCGGCCTTCTTGTGCACGATGAGCTGGAAGGTGCCGGTCAGCGAGCATTCGATGGCCGTCCCGCAGAGTTCGCTGTCGCCCTGGGATGCATGTGGGTCGCCGACCGATAGCAGGCCGCCCGGCACGGACACGGGGTAGTACATGATAGCGCCTTTGCCGATGCGCCAGTTGTCGATGTTGCCGCCCGTGTAGCTCGGCGGGATGGTGTTGACGTAATCGGCTTCCTTGGGCGCGAGGCCTAGCGTGCCGAAATGCGGGCGGATGGGGACGCGCACGCCCTTCAGCACGTCGAAGTTCTTGGTGATCTTGCTGTGGTCGACCGGAACGCCCGGATAGTCGATCGTCTTGTGCACGACGCCGGACGGATCGGTCTGCGGCACCCAGCGGTAGTTGTAGACCGCCTGCGCCCAGCTCTTCCCGCCAGAGGCATCGACTTCGTAGATGGTGATGACTTCGCGC
>RXJK01000330.1:0-562 GCA_003963125.1 Hyphomicrobiales bacterium | reverse complement strand
TCCCGTGCGAATTCTGATGCAGGCGTTTCAGGGCGATGCAGCGGGACGCAGCCAGTCGTTCGCCCATCTCGCCTCGCGTGTGGGACAAGCGAAACGGGAGAGTTGAACGGCGTGCCTCAGCCCCTTTTTTCCGATCCCGCGGGCTTTATGTCTCCTGGAGGCGCTCGGCCGGAGGACGCCAAATGGAAAAGAGACAGAGCTGGGTGCTTGGCGTGGTTGCGCTGCTCTATGCGGCGGCGCTCGTGGAGATCGTCCTGCTCGGCTGGTGAGCGCGACCTTGGCGTGACCGCAGTCTCGCTACGGTCACGCCCGAGGCGTGAGTCCGCCCGGATCGTAGAACGGCGCCAGCGATAGCGTCGCCGGAATACGCACGCCGGCGACGTCGAGTTCATAGGCGCCAGAAGCCGCAAGCGCCGGCGTCACGCCGCCGTCGAGCCGGATATAGCCATAGCCGATCGCTTTTCCGAGCCAATGGCCAAAGCCCGCGCTCGAAAGCCAACCCACCCGCTCGCCATCTCGGTAAATGGTCTCGCGGCCAAGCAGCGCGACAGCAGGGTCGTCG
>RXJK01000386.1 GCA_003963125.1 Hyphomicrobiales bacterium | reverse complement strand
AGGGATCGACGATCCCGCAGCGGGTGAACGTGAGCCGCGTCTGCCGCTTCAGGAACGGAATGTCCTCGGTGGGGCCCAGGCATTTCGCATGGGCGCCGCCTTCGAGGAGGCCGGCATCGAGCAACGAAGTGACATCGGCGGGGGTGACGGGGCCATAGGCGATGCGGCGGCCGCCGACCTCGACTTCGACCAGCGGCTCCAACCAGTAGAGGCCGCGCGAGCCGTTGCGCACGATCGTGGCCTGGAGATTGCGGGCGCGCAGCCCCGAACTTAGCGCATCGGCGACCGCATCGGCGCCGACGGCGACAGCGCCGGAATCGCCGGGAACGAAGATCTTCACGGTCATGCGCGGGTCTCCGCGACCAGCGCGTCGAGACGCTCGCTGTCCACGCGACCGATGGGCTTGCCATCAACCATGGCGGCCGGCGCGCAGGCGCACAGGCCGAGGCAGTAGACGGCTTCCAGCGTCACGGAGCCGTCCTTGGTGGTTTCGCCGAAGTCGATGCCGAGCAACTCCTGCGCCTTGCGCGCATTGGCCTCGCCGCCCATGGACTGGCAGGCCTCGGCCCGGCAAATCCGCAGCGTGTGACGTCCGCGGGGCTCGGCGCGGAAGTCGTGATAGAAGGAGGTGACGCCGTGGACTTCGGCGCGGCTGAGGTTGAGCGTTTCCGCGATCAGGCGCTGCGACGCCTCGGGTACGCAGCCGAGTTCGCCCTGCACCGCATGCAGGATCTCAAGAAGTGGCGCTTCGACGCCCGCAAAGGCGGAAAGAATGCGCGCCGTGCGCGCCTGGACGTCAGCGTCCCCGGTAGACATCGTTGTCCTCCATTAGTCGCAGCAGTGTGCGGAGGACGGGCGCGGGATCAATAAAGGGGTTCCGTGACGCGATAGCAAATTCCAATTGAAGACCGCATTTGCTCACGCGCCGGTTGCAGAGCGGGCGGGGGCTTTTACCGGGAAGGCCTTCTGCGCTGTCCGAATGAACTTGGTGACGATCGGGGTCTGGGTATCCCGGTCGGGCAGGATCAGGCCGACCACGTGGCGGACGTCCGGCTCGACCAGGGGAATGGCCCTGAGGCGGCCCGGCTGCTCGAATTCCTCGGCAAAGCGCACCGGCATAATGCTGGCCCAACCACCGGTGCGGACGTGGGCATAGAGCAGGAGCATCGAGTTCGATTCCACCGTGCAGTGCGGGTCGGCGCCCGCCTCGCGCAGGTGGCGGTCGATGAGGCGCCGGTTCTGCATGTCGCCAGAAAGCTGACACAGCGGCAGCTTGGCCGCCTCCCGCCAGGTGATGCTCTTGCGGTTTTCGAAGGGGCCGTCCGAGGGGACGAGCAGGGCATATCGCTCCTCGTAGAGCGGCACGCCGCGGAAGCGCCCCAGGGGCTCGCTGTCGACGTAGGAAATACCGACGTCGATCTCGAGGTCGGACAGTTTCTGCAGGATCTGGTTGGAGGTGAGCGACATGATGCGGAAGCGCACGTCGGCGAAGGCCGCCCGAAACGGCACGGTCAGTTCCGTCACCGCCGGGAGCGCCGTGGGAATGACGCCGAGACGAAGCTCGCCGGCGAGATCGCGTTGGGTGGCCTGAAGCTCCTGCCGCATGGTGCGGACGTCCGCCGTCAGCTGGCGGGCCCAGCTCAGGACGCGCTCGCCTTCCGGGGTAAACCCGCGAAAGCGCGAGCCGCGTTCGACGATGACGACGCCCAACTGCTCCTCCAGGCTCTTCACGGCCGAAGACAGCGTGGGCTGGGACACGCCAGCCGCCTGCGCCGCCTTGCCGAAGTGGCGCTCGCGGGCAAGGTGCAGGAGCAAGTCGAGCTTTTCGATCATTCGTTGGCGCAGGTCATGGTCGATCCCTGCGCCATACTACAGGAAAACCTACCCGCCTGCGCTTCCCCTTACCGGGCAGCACCGATGCCGAGTTGCGCCAGCACCTGTTTCAATGCTTCCCGATCGGCCGGGCCAAGGTTGCGCAAGGGGCGCCGCGGGGGCCCGACGGACTGTCCGATGATGTCGAGGCCGGTCTGCACGACCCGCAGCGTGCTCTTTTGCGATTGCATGGCGAAGACCGGATAGAGCCTCAGGAACTCCTGCCGGGCCGCATGCACATCGCGGGAGGCCATGGCGAAGAGTTTGACGCACTCGACCGGCATGAGATTGCAGCCGCCCGAATACCAGCCGTCGACGCCGACGGAGGCGGCTTCGAGCATGGCGCTGTCCTTGCCGTTGACGACGGTGATCGAACTCTCGGTCGCGAGGTGGATCTGCACGATGCGCTCGACGATGCCGGAGCTTTCCTTGACGAAGGCGACGTTCTCCAGCCGGGCGAGGCGCGCGATCTGATCGGGCTTGATGTCCGTTCCCGTCGTGGTCGGGTTGTTATAGATGCCGAGGGGCACGTCGATGGCGCGGGCGATCGCGGTGTAGTGTTCGTCGACTTCGTTTTCCTTCAGCGGCCAGTACGTGATCGGCACGACAAGGACGCCGTCGACGCCTTTGCTCGCCGCATACTTGGACAGCCGGATCGTCTCCGACGTCGTCATCGAGCCCGTGCCGGTGATCACGGGCACGCGGCGGTCGACATGCTCGACCGCGATGGCAATCACGCGCTTGCGCTCTTCTTCCGTGAAGGAGCCGTTGGCGCCGGTCGAGCCGAACACCGTGATGCCGTCGACGCCCGCCGCGACTTGCGTGTCGATCAGCTTGCGCAGGCGCGCTTCGTCGACCTTCTCGCCGTCGTCCGTCGTCGGGGTGACGGCGAAGACGAACAGGCCCCTGAACTTCTCTGCGATCTTCTTCATGGTGCAGCCTCCAGGCTCACGTGGATCTCAGCGCTTTTCTACGTTCCATACTGCGAGGATCGGCGAGGCGACGAAGCCCGACACCGATTTGCGATGCGCGATCGGCTTCACGAACTGGCCGACGGACGCGAAGGGCACCGTCTCCCAGTATCGCTTCTGGATCGCGGCGTAGGTCTGTTTCTGCTGGCTTTGAGGGCTGTCCAGGAAGGAGAGCCGCAAGCGCTCGAGTTCGTCGTCGCAGGGCCATCCGAACCAGTTCTTGCCGTCGCAGCCGGATGCCATCAGGTAGTTCGTGATCGGGCTGATCATGGCGACCGAGGGCACGACCGTGTGGAATACATGCCAGCCGGTGCGACCATCCTTCGGCGGCTCGCGGTTGGAGCGGCGGCCCACCACGAGCGACCACGTCATGGCCTGCAGGTCCACGTTGAAGCCGACGGCGCGCAGGCGATCGGCGGTGACGAGCGTCATCGCGTGAATGACGGTGTAGTCCGTCGGGTCCAGGACCACGACGGGTTCGCCGCGATAGGCGGAAGCCGCCAGCATCGCCTTGGCTTCATCGAGACGCGGTTTGGCATAATCCGCCGCGCCGGCGTCCGTCTCCGAGACGGTGCCGCAGATGAAGGGAATCCCGCAGTTGATCTCGAAGCGTCTGTCGCCGACCATGGCCGCGAGATAGGCCGGGCGGTCGATCGCCATCAGGAAGGCTTGCCGCACCTTCGCATCATTGAAGGGAGGGATGAGCTGATTGAAGCGGACGATGCCCTGCTGGCCGAGCGGGTCCGTCACCGACAGCATGACGCCGGGATCGCGCTCGATCAGGCTGATGAGGTCGTAGGGCGCGTTCTCCAGGACATCCACCTCGCCGCGTCGCAAGGCCGAGACGGCGACGGCCGGGTCCGGCATGACGACCCACTCGACCGTGTCGACTTTCGCAATCCTGCCGCCAGCCATGCCGTCTGCGGGTTCGGGGCGCGGATTGGCATGAGGGTTCTTGCGATAGACGACCTTGTGGCCTTCCCGGTGCTCGCTCGGCGCGTACGTGAATGGACCCGAGCCCACGACCTCCTTGATCTGCTGGAACGGATCGGTCAGCGCTTCCTTCTCGCGCATTACGAAGAGCGGTGTGGTGGCGTTGCCGAGCGTATCGAGCATGCTCGGGAAAGGCTTCGTGAGCCGGACCTCGAAAGTATCCGTCGCGGTGACGTCGATGCCCTGGACGAATTTCATCAGGAGCTGGCCGTCGGTCGTCCGTGCGGCCCAGCGCTTGAGAGAGGCCGTCGCGTCCTTGGCGGTGACAGGCGTGCCGTCGCTGAACTTCAGGGTCGGCCGGAGCTTGAAGCTCCAGGTCAGGGCATCCGCGCTGGTGGTCCAGGTGTCGACCATTTGCGGCCTCGGGACCAGCTTCGAGTCGATGGCGAAGAGTTGATCGTAGACCATCAACGCGTGCGCCTGCGTCAACTGCGAGGTGGTCCAGACCGGATCGAGAATTTTCAGATCGGCCTGGGGGACGACGCGCAGGACC
>RXJK01000286.1:7457-24351 GCA_003963125.1 Hyphomicrobiales bacterium | reverse complement strand
AGAGGCCGGATACATTTACGCAGACTGCTCTTGGCAACCGTTCACGTCCCTTGCACGGACGGGGCGAACCATACATTTCGGTCGAACATGAGCGTCTCCTCCACCTTCTTGGCAACAGACGGCGGCGGCTATGAAGCACAAATGGGACGTTGGAGCCGGCGACTGGCCCCACTGCTCGTCGATTTCTCTCGCGTCTCGTCCGGATCCGACATTCTCGACGCGGGTTGTGGGACCGGTAGCTTAACGGCTGTCCTGGCCGAAAATCCCAACGTCTGTCACGTCACGGGTGTAGATCTGTCCGCAGCCTACGTTCAATACGCGAACCTGCACTGCGCAACGCCGCGCGCAACGTTCGAGATCGGGGATATTACCCGGCTCCGTTTCGGCGCGGCTCGCTTTGATCACGCTTTTTCTTCCCTGGTCCTCCAGTTCGTACCCGAGCCCGATCGCGCCGTGCGGGAGCTACGACGCGTGACGCGCAGTGGCGGCACGGTCGCGGCTGCGACATGGGACACCCGGGGCGGGCTCATCGTGCATCGCATGTTCTTCGATACCGCCGCGGTAATCGACCCGAATGCAGGACGGCACAGGGCTCTCGCGTGTACGCGAGGCATGTCCCGTCGCGACGGGCTGATCGATGCGTGGAGTCGCGCTGGCCTTGTCGACGTCGAGACAGGGAGCCTCACGATCCGTATGGAGTACGGCAGTTTCCACGACTTTTGGTCGTCCATCGATGGGCACGACGGGCCTTACGCCAGCTACCTCGCGACGCTCGCCAACGATACCCGGCAAACATTGCTCGAACTGGTCGAAGCCGCTTACCTCGATGGCGCGCCGGACGGACCGCGGTCGTACGCGGCTACCGCCTGGTGCGTTAGAGGGCGGGTGCCCTAGCCGGAATGCACCGCAGACATCGAAGCGGCCGATGAGTTGTTCTCCCGTCGGCGTGACGGGGACCGAAGGGCGATAGCTCCCTACCGCGTTCGAGGGCGACAGCCGTAGCGCCTCCCCAATCCAGCGTTGGCATTACTATCACCGGGGTATGCGCAAGCACCGGGAGTGAGACGCCCCCGATTTCCAGGCAGCGATGCGGCCTAGGCTGCCCGACGCTGGTCCTTCGGTGCCCCCGGTTGGCCGCTCACCCGGAACTGCCCGATGAGCAAGGCGAGCTGCTGGGCCTCGTCGGCAAGCGCATGGCTTGCAGAGCGTGCCTGTTGCACCATGGTGGCATTGTGGTGGGTGGCCTGATCCATCTGGCTCACCACGGTGTTGATCTCAAGAAGTCCTGCCGCTTGCTGCTGCGCACCCGAGGCGATGTCGATAACCGCGCGGCTGATGTCGTCCACCTGCGCCGCGATCCGATGCAGCGCGTCACCCGTCTGCGCCACCGCGTCGACCCCTTCGGCAACCTGCCGCGACGAGACCGAGATCAGTTCCTTGATTTCCTTGGCGGCCTCTGCGGAACGCTGCGCCAGTGCGCGCACCTCGGAGGCTACCACCGCGAAGCCACGTCCGGCCTCACCCGCGCGCGCCGCCTCCACCCCGGCGTTAAGCGCAAGCAGGTTGGTCTGGAAGGCGATCTCGTCGATGACGCCGATGATCTGGCTGATCTCCTGCGCGCTTCGCTCGATGCTGCCGATCGCATCGATGGTCTTGCGCGCAACGTCGCCAGCGCGCTCGGCATCGGCTTTGGCCGAGGAGACCACACGCCGGGCTTGGTGCGCGCCATCGGCGGCCTTGCGGCCCGTGTCGGTAATCTGGTTCACCGTGGCCGCCGTCTGCGCAAGGTTTGCCGCTTGCTGCTCTGTACGCGCAGCCAAATCGTCAGCGGACGATGAAATGTCTACCGTCTGGGAGGCGATCGCCCCGGCTTGCCGCGCCGCCCCGGCGACGACCTCGGCGAGCTGATCGACCGCACGGTCGTAGTCGCGCGCGATGCCTGCGTAGGCCTCCGGCATGCCCCGACCGATCCGGTGCGTGAGGTCGCGTTCGGCCAGACGCCCAAGCGCATGGGCCAACCCCTGGACCACCCGCGCCTGTTCGTCGCTCTGGCGGGCGACTTCCTGATGCCGAAGCGACTCCAGCCGCGCCCGCTCGTCGGACTCTTGGAGGAGGGCCTGCGCCACCTCTTCCGCCTTGCGCCCCGCCTCGACGGCACTCGCCACGGCGGCTTCCGCCGCCAGCGCCGCTTGGTTCAGCTGATAGGTCATCCACACGAGGCCGGCGGCCTCAACCACCAGGATGACCGCGTGCAGGATAACGCGACCGAGATCGCCGCCGCCATCGTAAAGCGCCGCTGGCAAAAGAAAGTTCAAGGTGAGGTGGTGAACGGCCACGGTGGCCGTGCCGGCCACGATCGCCCGCCAATCGCAGAACATGGCAACAAGCGCCAACGCCGCAAAATAGTACATGTGGATATCCGCCTGCCACGGATGTCCGGCAACCGACGCCAGCAGCAACGAGATGTCGACCATATAGGTGACAGCGATGGTCACGCGCACCGAACTGGGCGCCGGCGCGAACCGGAAGGCCAACAGTGCAGCCGCCGCCAACCCTGCAGAGCCCAGCCCTACCTCCCAGGCTGCATCGCCCATCAGCCACGCGACGGCCGCATTGAGAGGCACGTGCGCGACGATGAGAGCGAGAAGGATGAGCGTGGCGATACGGCGCTGCCGATCGAGATTGGTGTTCATGTCAGGACCTCGGACGGCTGCCGCACAAGCGGACAAGGGATGGGTGAAGGATGGCTATGGCGCCGGCGGCGCGCAGCCGTCGCGCCAGGTCGGGCTGTGTATCGCTGACGGTGACCAGGAAGGGGAGGGGCGCAACGCCAACAATCTCGCCTTCCCCGGCGGCCACGAGAAAACTCCGCTCTGCCCCCCACGTGGGCGGGAACGCGGCCGTCACGGTATGCGGGTCGACAGGCGCAAGGCTGACCGCCACGCGCAACGCGAGCCCGAGAAGCGCCACCCCCAAGCCAAGTCCCCACGTCCACCACACCTCGCGGCGCGGCGGTAGTGCGGAGAAGGATGAACCGGTAGCAGCAGGCATGGGTGCGGTTTCCAAAAGACGAAATCGGACGATTATCCAAACCGATAAAAAAACCATTGCAAAAAAAGGAATTCATAAGTCCCTAAACCCTATGGCAAAGCCCACGGCTGAAGCGATATCCGGCAACGGACATCACATTGCATACATCAGCCCTGCTTCAGGCAATAGCTCCGCCGAGACGCGGCCGTGCATGGTTTCGCCCCCCCCGAGCAAGCGGCGCTTATGCGAGTGATGTCTTCCAAGCGGCAAGCTCGAGCGCGACCGTATCTTCCCCACAAAACCATCGCGACGCGAAGATCGATATATGACTTGCATCAAATAACAACTGCGGAATTGCTCGCATTTCCTGAAATATGCTCAGATAAAGAGATGGAATAAGGTGCAGTTTCCGGCGGCACTGACGCTGTCGATTGGATATTTAATATTTTTTTATTTCATTCGCGTAAGGAAGGGTTGTCTGAAGCGTCCATGTCGCACGGATTGATCGTCGGGGCGCCATTCCCACCTACGGAGAGCATCCTTGCGAACCCTCGAACGTATCACCTTCGAAGACTCCAATATCCTGACAATGCTCCTGGGCTCAACGCCTGAGGATCTCGATCAGCTACCCTTCGGTGTCATCGGCTTCGATCGCGAGGGGATCGTGCGCCAGTACAACGCCTGGGAAGCCAAAGCCGCCGGGCTGACCCAAAGCCGGGTCATCGGACAGCCGTTGTTCACATCGGTGGCTCCATGCATGAACAATTATCTCGTTGCGCAGAGGTTCGAGGACGCAGCCGGCGACAAGCAAGCCCTGGACCGCACATTGCCTTATGTTCTCACGCTGCGCATGCGCCCGACGAAGGTGCTGTTGCGCCTTCTCGCGCCTGCGGTGCCGGATCGTCGGTTTGTGCTGGTCCAGTGGACACCGTGAGGGAGCAAGACGGTGGACGACATTGCTTCGATGCGCTTGGAACTCGAGGCGCTGATGCAGTTCCTGTATCTGGCCCCTGTCGGCCTGGTGCAGACGCGGCATGATGGCGAGATTCTGTTGCTTAATCCGCGGTGCGCGCAGTGGCTATTGCCCCTGGCACCGGGCGGTGATCTTCAGAACTTGTTCGCCGCCCTGTCGCCGTTGGCTCCCGATTTGCGACAGCGGGTCGACGCATTCAAGGACCCCTATGGCAAGATCTGCGAGGGCGTGCACCTGCCCGTCCGCGCCGGGAGAGCGCCGGGGTCGTTCGGCCAGGTTCTCTCCCTCACGCTGATCCGGCTTGATGCCGACCGGCTTATGGCCGTCCTTGACGATGTGACCGAGCAGCTCCGCCGCGAACGCGCTTTGCGTCAGAGCCAGGCTTGGCTGCACAGCTTCGTTGAAGGGCCGCAGGATTACGCGTGCATCTCACTAGATGGGCAAGGCTGCATTGAAGCGTGGAACGGCAATATCGAACGGGTCGTTGGTCACCGCGCGGACAAGGTCATTGGAACTCACTTTTCGGCGTTGTTTTTGAACGAGGCCTCCGCTGCTGCGTCCGACCATGCGCTTGTTGAAGCGGATGCAGGGGGGTGGGTGATTGAAGAAGCATGGCTCAAGCGCGGCGACGGGCGCCGGATATGGAGCAGTGCCCTTCTTGCCGCCCGGCACCAGCCTGGTGAGACTGATCCAGCCTCGCGGGGATACAGCCTCGTGGTGCGCAACATGAGTGGACAGCAAGAGACCATCGAGGAACTGCGTCGGGCCATCTCCTGTGATCATCTCACCGGACTGGCGAACCGGAGGGCGTTCTTCGAGGCGGCGCACGCCGAAATGCAGCGATGCGCACGGCAGGGATTGCCACTCAGCCTCCTTATGGTCGATGCCGACCACTTCAAGCACGTGAACGACCAATATGGTCACGCCGTCGGCGACGCCGTGCTGCAGCACCTGGCGACGTCCCTTTCCCATGGCATCAGGGGGGTCGATGTCCTCGCCCGCATTGGCGGCGAGGAATTCGTTGTGCTCATGCCCGGGACCCGGCTGGTCGACGCCGAGCTGGCGGCCGATCGCCTGTGCGAGCACGTGCGCCGGCATCCCGCCGAATGCGGGACCCTTCATGTTGGCTGTACGATCAGTATTGGCGTGGCCGCGATGATTCAGAACGACAACCTGGAGGACCTCATGCGGCGCGCCGACGTGGCGCTGTATGCCGCAAAGGCTGCGGGACGAGACCGGGTGCGGACGTGGCAGCCGGAGAGCGTCGGGCAATGCGCTTGAGACCGTAGACAATGACGGATGACCGTCTGACCCCTTACGAAACCCTGGTCTCCTTTCTCTATCAAGCTCCCATTGGCTTGCTTGAGTTGACGGGAGACGGCATCGTCACGATGGCAAATCCGGAGGCGGCAAAGCTTTTGTTGCCGCTCGTTGCGAACGGCAATCTCGATAATCTTTTTGATGCGCTTCTGGCACTTGCGCCGGATCTGCGCAATCAAGTGGCTGCGCTGGCCAGAGACGCAGCCGGCGAAGGTCTCGCCCTCCGGTTGACGCAAGACGGTCGGCGGACAATTCTGCTTCTGCGTCTCACCCGTCTGGATGAGCAGCGCTTGATGGCATCCGTCAGTGATATCACCGCTGCCGAGGAACTCGAGCGCGCCCGTATTGCGGCGCGCGTGCATGATGTGCAGCGCATTGACCAACTGACCTGCTTGCCCAATCGACAGGCTGTGCTTGAGGTTCTGCGGGAACGACTGGCTCACTCGCGGTCGCAACCAGGGGCGCTGGAGGGTCTGGCGCTCTTCCTTATTGACCTCGACCGCTTTGAGCGCGTCAACACGCGGTTGGGCGCGGGCGCGGGAGACCTTGTGCTGCGTCAAATAGCCGAGCGCCTCAGGGAATATGTCCGCATGCTCCCGGCGGGCATCGCCGCGCGGTTGGGAAGCGACGAGTTCATTGTCGTTCTCGGTGGCCTTCATGAACGTGACGATGCAACGCGGGCCGCATCCCAAATGCTGGACATCGTGTCCGGTCCCTGCGAGGTCGACGATCAGACTGTAAACATCAGCGCCAGTATCGGCGTGCACATCGGCATGAACATGCGTCCCGGTGCCGAGTCGGCATTGCACGACGCGGCGCTGGCCATGCGCGAAGCCAAGAACAAAGGTGGCGGCTGCCAAGCGATGTTTTGCCCGGATACCCATGGGCGTGCGCTGAGAAGAGCCCGGACGGAACACGAGCTGCGTGAAGCGATCAGCAAGCGCGAGCTCTTTGTCGTCTACCAGCCCATCGTGCCGCTGGTACCTGGAGAGCGCGTTGGCTTCGAGGCACTGGTGCGATGGCGTCACCCGACGCGGGGACTGGTATCGCCCGACGAGTTCATAGGCATCGCCGAGTCGAGCGGGCTGATCGAGGCCGTGGGCGCTTATGTGCTAGGCGAGGCATGCGCGCAGTTCGTTGCGTGGCAGCGCACCTTCGGTCCGCTGGCCATGTCGAAGATGTCGATCAACGTGTCGCGGGGACAGCTGCAGTCGACGGATTTCGAGGCGCGCGTTCACGCTATTCTGGACCGCACCGGCATGGCACCGAACCGGTTACAGCTTGAGATTACCGAGAGCCTGGCCGCCCAAGACGACCAGATCCGTGAGACCCTGCGGCGATTGAAGTCTGCCCGGGTTCAAATCGCATTGGACGACTTTGGTACGGGCTATTCGTCACTCGCCAGCCTGCACCAATTGCCGGTGGACGTGTTGAAGATCGATCGCGCGTTCGTGAGGCAGCTCGAGTCGAGCAGGCACCATAGGGTCTTGGTCGAGGCCACTCTCATGGTCGCTCAAAGTCTGGGGTTGGGAACCGTAGCCGAAGGGGTTGAGACCCTTGAGCAGGCCCAGATCCTGCGGCGCCTCACCTGCACGAGCGCACAGGGCTATTTGTTCGCCCGTCCTCTGACCGCAGAGGCGGCAGGACAATGGTTTCTCGCCCACGGGGCTGTGGACCGGGGCTTCCGCCACACCGACGGACACTCTGTGAGTTTGGAGAACCTGTAAGATTACGCGACCCTGACTGCCTTGGCCACGACGCCTCGGCAAGCGCAGAACCCTGACGGACCGGCAGTAGCTGCGGCTTATCGAACGAACAACCGTGTGCGCTGTCGGACTCTGAGCATCCTAGTTCGAGTTGATGCTCGGTTTCGCATGGCCATCTGCAGAGGCTGGGCCCACGATGATGCAGCTTGTGCTGACGGCTCGGTCCACAATCGCGCGGCAACGCTGATGCTTGCTCGCGAATATGTGCGCCGCTCCCCCTTGACCGGATGTCTTTAGGAGAACAGCCTCACAGGGGCAAGTGAATGACCGAATGCTCACTGCAATTTCTCAGGAGCACGTCATGGCCTCAAATGACATTCTCATACCGATAGAGCCGAGCGGCGACGAAGTGCCGACCATCCGCACGCTTTCCTGGGCGGATTTGAGGTTCGCGCTCGACACCGGCTTGGCGGACTTCAGGGCCATGCCCACGCACGCCGTGTTTGTGTGCGCCTTCTACCCGATCGTCGGCCTTCTGATCGGATCCGCTGTCTTCAAGTACGATCTTGTCCCTCTGCTCTTTCCCATCGCATCGGGCTTCGCCATCGTGGGACCCATCGCTGCTGTCGGGCTCTATGAGTTGAGCAGACGGAAAGCGGCTGGTCTCGACACCTCATGGACGCATATGTTCGACGTCTTCAGGACTTCGTCTTTCTGGAGTCTCACCGGATTGACTGGTTTTCTGGTCGTGATTTTCGCTCTGTGGATCTTGAGCGCGCAGGCGCTCTACGATGTCGCCTTCCCGGGGCAACCTTTGACGACATCTCTTGAATTTATTCGGGCACTCGCAACGCCGGCCGGAAGCTTCCTGATCATTTCCGGGGTCGCAATTGGAGCAGGATTCGCCTTGGTCGCCGCGTCAACCAGCGTTATCGCAATGCCGATGCTTCTTGATCGTCACGTCAGTCTGGCGACCGCTGTCGGAACCTCGTTACGCGTTGTGGCCCACAATCCGCGCTTGATGCTCTCTTGGTTCTTCATCGTGGCAGGCAGCCTGGTTCTCGGTTCCCTTCCATTCTTCATGGGACTGCCGGTCGTCCTCCCGATTCTTGGCCATTCGACATGGCACCTCTACCAGCGAGCGGTTCAGCCAGCAGAAGGAGTTCGCCCGATTTACGTCGCGCCCCAACGCGCCGAACGTTTCGGGGCCCAGTTTCCCGCGTCGCTTTTTGCTGGCGAGCCTGTGAGGCAGCCCCCGCGACAGGATCGCGTCCAAGGCTAATTGACGTCCATCCGATTGCGTGGGGCTCTCCGGAAGCAAGAGATCACGTTGCTCCCGGAGTGCATGCCGGCTTCCGACCACGGCTACTTTCGATCTTGTTGCGCCCGGTAAGCAAGGGCCAGTCGCGGCTGACGAACGGCTGCACGGCTATCGGCGATAGCCTTCGCCTTATGCCCGCCGAAATTGTGTCCGCCGGCTTCCATGTAGCGGATGGCTTCTTCCAACTCGTCGATCGCCTTCGCAATGCGCGGATGGTTGGCTGCCTCGCTCCGCACCGTCTGCGCCATGGCTGGCTCGGACACGGCGGCTGCGACGCCCAAACCCGCAAGACTCAGGATCACATTCCTACGCTTCATCATTACGCTTACTCCCCTGTGGACAGGACTTGACGGTCTCTGATGAGAAACAAATTCAACCGAGCGCATGAATGCGGGTTGAACTGCCGACCTCAGCAGTCAGCCAACAGACAATTGTGCAAGGTTGGTGTCAGGTTCAGACGGAAGCCGGACGCTCTGCTCGCTGCTCCCGGATCTCCAGTCTATAGCCCGCCTCAGGGACTGGACCACCCGTCGGGTTGGCACGTACAGTTCCCTCGGTGGCTGCCCGAATCTGGAGACTGGTTGATGCACGTGCTGGTACGCGGGGGCTGGCAACAACGGTTGCGTCTCGGGGCGGGGCTCATCCTGTTCGCATTTGCGGCGCTGCATTTCATCAACACCGGGCTTGGGCTGGTGAGCCTGTCGGCGGTCGAGACCTTCGACGCATGGCGCACTAGCGTGACCCGCTCGCTCCCCGGCACATGCGTACTTGGCGCGGCGCTGTTCGTGCACATTGGCCTCGCGGTGTACAAGCTTGTTGGCCGGTCGACGCTTCGGCTGCCCCGATGGGAGCTGTTCCAGATAGCGACCGGGCTTGCGATCCCCCTCCTGCTCTTTCCGCACATCGTCAACACACGGGTCTCCGCAACGCTGTTTGGCGTGCACGACACCTACCCTTACGAACTCCTGCGCCTGTGGCAGGACAGTCCGCTGTCTCAAAGCTTTCTGCTGCTGCTGGTCTGGATCCACGGATGCGTGGGACTGCATTTCTGGCTGAGGCTGACACCTAGTTATCGCACCTTCGCGCCGATCCTATTGGTATTGGCGACGCTCGTTCCCGCCGCCGGGATTGCAGGCTTTGCGGCGGGAGGCGCGGAAGTCGTCTCTGCCAACACGAGCCCTCAGGCCTTCGCCGCCTTCAAGGCCAGCGTCAACTGGCCCAGCGATCATGTCGATGCCTTGCAGCGATATCGGGAATGGACGTGGTACGGATATGGAACGCTGTTGGGTCTGGTGGTCGTCATCCTCCTGACGCGGACCTTCCTGCAGTCCCGTCACCCCCGCATTCCCATCGCTTATGTCGGCGGGCCGCAGGTCACGGCACCGGTTGGGCCCACCTTGCTCGAAGTGAGCCGCGCTTACGGCGTGCCCCATGCCTGCGTGTGCGGCGGTCGTGCGCGCTGCTCCACTTGCCGCGTACAGGTCGTCGAAGGCCTTGAGACGCTCGCTCCGCCGTCACCTGCGGAGAGGGACACACTCGCGAGCATCAAGGCGTCCCCCGACACGCGCCTTGCTTGCCAGATCCGCGTTGTAAATCGCGCCAGCGTCTTGCGGATCGTAACGCCGGGGCGAGTCAATGGCGTGGATAGGGGTGGCGCTGTTGGCCGGCAAGGCGAGGAGCGCACCCTTGCCGTCCTTTTCTTCGACCTGCGCGGGTTCACGCGCATGAGCAACGGCCGGCTCCCTTACGATGTGGTGTTCATCCTCAACCATTTATTTGCGGCGGTCGGCGATGCGATCGAAGCCGAGGGTGGCTGGATCGACAAGTACATGGGCGATGGTTTGATGGCCCTGTTCGGACGGGAAACAGGCCCTCACGTTGGCAGCCAGCAAGCACTGAGGGCTTGTCGCCGGATCGATGAGGCCGTCGAGCGCGTGTCAGGTGAGCTCAAGAGTGAACTCGGGGAACCTCTGGCGATCGGTATGGGCCTGCACGTGGGTCCGCTGGTGCTGGGCGAGATCGGTCATCGCGAGAGTGCGCGGATCACGGTTATCGGTGACGCCGTGAATACCGCGAGCCGCCTCGAAGCACTGACCAAGAGCCCCGCCTGCCAACTCATTTTCTCGAGCGCGGTTGCCGAATTGTCCGGCCTCGATGTCACCGGCTTGGCGCCCGAGAGGGTGGAGGTGAGGGGCGTGCGCGAGCCGATCAGCATCTACCGGATCCGCAGCGCCCGGGACTTGGACTTGAAGTTCGCCCGGAAATCGACGTTCCAGCCCGCGCACCCCGAACCCGTTTCAATCAACCCCTTGTGATCGACCGCCGGCGCTCGCTGTCCTCGGCGGGATATCCCAACTTGTGTTCAGTCGGGGGTGGTAGCAGGACGAGCAACGCGCCATGGGGCTTCCAGGCAAGACTGGAGTTACCTTAGCCCCGCGAGTTCCAATCCTTTCGTAAAAGCCGCGCGGACATCGAGATGCCGGAACTCTTGTCCTGCTCGGACCATGGCCGAGCGCATGTCCGGCGTTCCATGGTGATAGGGAGAATTGAACTCGGTATCACCCAGACTGAAGATCAGCCGTATGGCGCTGTCGAAACTCGCGTCCTTGTCGCTGAACAGGCCATCCAACCAGGTTTTGTCGATGGCCCAGCCAGCAAGAAAATCCGCATGCGGCTCCATTTGCCACGGACCGTCGGGGCTCATACCGCTCTTGTATTGAAGGATGTGGCCAAACTCGTGTGCCACGACCACGAGGATGTCGAGATCATTTTCCTGCAGCAGGCGACCGTCGCTGCGCTGAGATCGGCGGAGCAGGCTTGCCGTCCCGTCGCGCCACAATGTAAAGAGCAGATGCCTCCCCAAGAGGACGGTGCCATCGGTGCCGCCCCATTCACCGTCAGTCAGCAACAGCTCGTTCAACGCAAGTGCATTGGGTTGACTGCCGTCGTCGTAAAAGGCAACCCCCGGCCGCAGTCCGTAGCGAGCGCGTAACGCTTTGACATGCTCGAAGACTTTGCCGTCGAAGCCGGCGGACACCGGGCCAAGCCCACTGGACTGGCTCAGCACCTCTTGGGTGCTCGTCAACTCCGATCCGGAAATCGCGGTGCGGCACCCATATTTCCTGCTCGCCCCGACGACAGGAGAGCATCTGCACAGTGTGAGTGCTGACAGGCCTGATATGAGTGCCCGGCGCCGATCCATCACGGCTTCACTCCTATGACTGAGAATCAGTCTCATGTCGTGCAGACTACGACGCTTGTCGCACTGAAGCGTCGATTCATATGCAGCGATCGAACTTCTGGCCGTGTCGTTTGCGAAATTGCAGCGCGACACGACGCTCCGCCGTGCATCCTGCGTATTGGAAAGCGTTCGCCCGCATTGGCGAGGGATAACCCAAATTCTTGCCGGCCGGTTCACTTGCCAGAGAGCGCCTGGTCCCGTCCGCTTCCCCATCAACAACAGCAGAAAAGCAGAGCGGCGCCTGCCTCGCTAGCGATCGAACCACATGCGCCACAGGAGGCCATCACGGACGACGAAGTGATGGTAGAGAGCTGCGGCGACATGCAGAACGAGCAGGCCGACCAAGAGCTTGGCACCGACGCCGTGCGGAAGGCGAGGAGGATAGGTCCAGAAATCAGGCAGCGTGGCACCGCCAAATATCGCGCGGGCAGCGCCGCTGATCGCAATCATGCCGATGCCACTCGCGATCATTCCGAGGATGACAACGTAGAAGAGCAAGTGCACTCCTCTCGCGACGAACTCCTGCCACGCAGGAGATCCGGGAACGCCGTCAGGCCTTTTGTCGAAGGCGAACCACCACACGATCCGCAGTACAATGAGCAAGAGCACCGCGATCGCAACCGGTACATGGAGGCGCAACAGCTCGGCCTTGGCGACTGTGCTTGCTGCATTAGCTGCGCGGAAGCCCGATCCGAGCAGCACAAGGAGCAGTATGGCGCTCAGCCAGTGGATCGAGACAGCGACCGCTCCATAACGGTCTGCTCTGCTTTTCAAAGACATTGATACCCCCATCAGGACGCCTTGCGGCGCAACCTGCCCTTCATCTTCAGGCCATCGCGCATGTTCAGGCCAAGAAAGGTGATGTTTGCCCCACCAGCCAGCAGCTCAATCGCCTGAACCGTGTAGAAAGCGGCGTCGAACGAGGCGGAGTTGGCCTTGAACGAGAGATAGAGCGCCGATGGAATGAGAACCAGCAGGCCGTTGGCGGCGAGCAGCGGCATGCGCTTGACCTTACCGCCAATGAGACCGCCGCGATGCCCTTTGGCCAGCGCGAAACCTGATCCGCCTGCTATCGCGATCGCAGGAATAAGTAGCAAGAAGCCCCACGGTATCGCGGTCTTCACCGCAACGATGGTTGACTGCGAACCGACAATCTCGCTGAAAACCGTCGAGAGCCAAAAGATGCCGATCGTCAGAATGGCGACAACCCCGGCGACCGGATGAACGTACTTGATCATGGAAGCCTCCCGTCAATCGCTGGCGTCACGCGACACAAATTCCGGGAACCGCGATCTTCTGGAACAGATGCGGAGCAGCCACTGCCGAAGATGGATAGGCCGAGAGTCGCGACTGGAACTCCGGGTGGCCGAAAGCGGCGCGGAATGAAGCGGTCGACTCCCAGACGGCATAGTTGAGGTAGGCGCAGCTGCCGCCGATAGCACGATGGAGCTGGGTCGAGATGAAGCCGGGTTGCTGCTTCATGAACTCGGCATCATGCGCCCACGCCGCGAGGAGCGCCTGCTCGTCAGCCCTGTCGATCGTGAACAGATTGATGAGTACTACGGGGCTCGCATCGGTCGGAAGCTGTTGTTCGATCGGGAAGGCTGGATCCAAGGGGCGAAGCATAGACATGACAGGCTAGTCTCCATTTGGTATCATGGTGTCAACTTGATACGCCAATTGACACCATGATGTCAATACGCATCTATGGAGCTGATGAAATTGGAATGAAACGAACCCCTTCCGGTGATGCCTTGACGCGGTTGATGCTCGATCTGTTCAGGCTCAATAGCCTCGCGTTGACCGCTGGTGATCGGCTTGTCGCGCCGCTCGGACTGACGAGCGCGCGTTGGCAGATTCTGGGCGCAATCGTCGCGGCAGAGCGCCCGCAACCCGTGGCGTGGCTCGCGCGTGATCTCGGTGCCAACCGGCAAAATGTGCAGCGGATTATCAACGATCTCGAACGCGAAGGGCTCGTGACCTTTGCGCCGAACCCGCATCACAAACGGGCACAGCTCATCGTTCTGACCGACAAGGGCAAGCGGGCCTTCAAGTCGGCGATGGATCTCCAGGCGCCTTGGGCAAACGATCTTGCAGACGGGGTTACGGTCAAGGACATTGAGACCGTCCATCGCGTCATACTGACGTTACGCAAGAAGCTGGAAGGTAATGAGGATGACGACGATTGATTGGAGCGCCTGGCCCGTCCATGTATGAAACCAAAAGCAGACAATCGATTGATACGTAGGCGACTTCTCGACAAAGACGGCTTCGGGTCAGACTCGTCGGCTGGTAACCACGTCACGGAAGAAATGGTCTGAATCCGGGGGCCAGGCGGTTAGCCCGGCACCGGCGCATGGTCGACTGTCTCTCTAGCAAGGAGACAGACCATGGAACAGGAACATGCCACTTCAGTCGCGAAGCCAGCTCGCGTCCCGTGGAACAAAGGGAAGCTTGTCGGCGCAAAGCCGCCACTGAGACCCAGCCACGTGTGGTCGATCAGAACGAAGCTTCAGATCGAAGGCAAGAAGCGCGACCTTGCCCTCTTCAACCTGGCGATCGATAGCAAACTGCGCGGCTGCGACGTCGTTGCCGTTCGCGTAGATGATGTAGCCCCGAGTGGCTACTCCATGGATCGCGCTACCATCCGTCAGAAAAAGACGGGACGGCCAGTTCGGTTCGAGCTGACCGACCAGACGCGCCAAGCGATCGACGAGTACTTGCGCTTGACGGCCCGCAAGCCCGGCGAGTTCTTGTTCGCCGGCCGCGGCAATCGGGGCGGACTGACGACGCGCCAGTACGCGCGGCTCGTTCAGGAGTGGGTGGCCAGCATAGGGCTCGACCCAGCCAAGTTCGGCACGCACTCACTTCGCCGCACGAAGGCCGTGCTGATCTACCGGCGCACCGGCAATCTGCGCGCGGTCCAGCTGTTGCTGGGGCATTCGAAAATCGAAAGCACCGTGAGGTACCTCGGTATCGAAGTCGATGATGCGATTGAGATCGCGGAGAAGATTGACATCTGACCGCGATACCTTCGACAGCAGACACGGTCGGCGGCGCATCTTGCGGCGCCGATTGCATTGCCGTCGATGTCCGCAATTGGGATTGCTCTTGATTAGTGCGGTGCACGCCGTGCCCGATCATAAGGGTCTGCAGATGGCCCAGGGCTGCCAGCCCACGAATGGAAGCTCTTGAAGCCATCGCGTCTTCGTTCGCGCAGCGTTCCTAGACTGGCAGCTAAGTGGCTGGAAAGCGTGAGTGGCCAGCGCCGCACTCGAAGGCAGAGAGTGACCCACAACAGACCTGAGCATTGCAGCACGCACAGAGTTGCGACGAGCGCTGGGCAGAGGAAGCCGACCTCGGCGAGTGCCATCCTGTGCTCAAATCTCTGTCCGCGAGACCCGTCGCGATCTCTGCCCAGCCACGTCGTTCCTGGCACGTTCTGCGACTGGCAGCTGCTGAGAGTGAAGCGTGAGTTCCAGGCGTTGCCTTGATGCTTCTTCGTGATCCATCAGGGGCATTTTGAAAGGAGCCTGTTCCCTTGGGACGATGCGGAGCCGCTAGCATCCGAAATCAAGGCTCAGCGGCGGGCGCTGTCTGCGACAGCGCTGGTAGCAACGAGCGGTGAAAACTCACGATCTTCCACTGAGCGCCAACCTTGGCCAATACGACCGTGTTTCGTCCATTGGTACCGGACTTTTGGCCGCCTACAGTCTCCCAAATGAAATCCGTGATTTGGAAGATTGCAATGGACTCGCCAACCATTGTCTTGCTGATTGTAATCGTTTCATTTCCGCGCGGTACGTTCAGGCGAGACAAAACGTTCTCGTAAAGTTTTCTGATTTCGCTGGTTCCTGAGATCGGAGCCCTGGAATAGGTTGCGAAGCCGCTGGCATTCGGCGCAAACAGTGTCATGGCCGCGTTGACGTCTGCTGCGGCAACTGCCGCTCGCCATTTGGCAATCGTCTCTTCGGGGGTATCTAGCCCTTGTGCGCTCGACTGGGAAATCACTGCAATCATTAAGATGACTGCAAACGTAAGATGATGGAGCGGTATCATCTCGCATCCCCCAAGTAATCCTGAAAAACACAGTATGTTAGCTGCACGGCACCTGCAAGCCGCCTGATAGAGCCAAGCTGTACAACGATTGTTGACCGCGCGTCCGGATATGAACCGCGGGTTCCGAATTGCGCCTGTAGACGCGATCCACGCGATTGAAAGCGAAGCGCAAAGTCTCACCAGTCGACGCTCAACTGGCAGCTGCTGAGGCGTAAGCTGCCCCCCTCGGCACGCGCTGGAACTCACGCTGATGACCCAAAGCAGACGTGAGGTTTCCGTCACCGAACGTCTGGGGTGGTAGCCATCAATAGCCGGGGTCAAGCATGAGAAATGATATTTCCTCAAGTGATTTCCGCTTCTGTCGATGCCGCCCCGAAAGTTCACTCGTCAACCCACAGGCTGAGGACACGGACGCATAGGCCTCAATTCGCAGTTCGGGAACCAATCCGGTCGTCAATGCGTTCGATAGAACGCATTCGGGGACGACGGAGGGGTGATGCATTCCGATCAGGCAACCGTTGCTAGTGGCGATCATGTGGTTTCCACGGCGCCGCCAGAGCTTGCGGATCTGCTGCGCGCGCTTCAAGCCATGAGGATGGGCAATTTCAGCGTGCGTATGGCCGCTGATAGCTCCGGCTTGATGGGGAAGATCGCCGACGCCTTCAACGAGATTGTGTCCAACAATGAGGCCATGGCCGCACAGCTTGAGCGCGTCGGTGAGCTGGTTGGCAAAGAGGGACGCACCCGCCAGCGGCTACGGCTTGGCCTTGCGTCCGGCAGCTGGGGAGAAATGGAAGCGTCGGTCAACTCGCTGATCGATGATCTACTTTGGCCGATCACGGAGGTGACGCGCACGATTGAGGCGGTGGCGCAAGGCAACTTGCTGGTGACCATGCGGCTCGACGTGGATGGCCGGCCCTTGAAGGGAGAGTTCCTGCGGTCAGCGACAATCGCCAATGCCATGATCAGGCAGTTGAGCGAGTTCACGTCCGAGGTGATCCGGGTATCGCGAGAAGTCGGCACTGACGGAAAACTCGGTGGCCAAGCTCAAGTTAGGGAGGTGACCGGCGTCTGGAGGGACCTTACGGAAAGCGTGAACCTGATGGCCAGCAACCTGACGGCTCAGGTTCGCAACATCTCTGAGGTTACTATCGCAGTAGCGAACGGCGATCTCTCGAAGAAGATCACCGTCGACGTGCGTGGTGAGATCCTCCAGTTGAAGGAGGCCATCAACTCGATGGTTG
>RXJK01000286.1:5816-7379 GCA_003963125.1 Hyphomicrobiales bacterium | reverse complement strand
CGGTTGTTCCGGGCGTAGGGGGCACTTGGAAAGACCTTACCGACAACGTCAACCTGCTGGCGGCCAACCTTACCACCCAGGTGCGCAATATCGCCGAGGTGACCACGGCTGTGGCGCGCGGCGATCTCTCGCGCAAGATCACCGTCGATGTGAAGGGTGAGATTCTCGAGCTCAAGAACACCATCAACACGATGGTGGATCAGCTGAACAGCTTCGCGAGTGAGGTCACGCGCGTCGCGCGGGAAGTTGGCACGGAAGGTCGGCTAGGAGGACAGGCCCAGGTTCCGGGCGTGGCGGGAACGTGGAAGGACCTCACGGACAACGTCAACTCGATGGCGAGTAACCTGACGGCGCAGGTGCGCAACATCGCCGAGGTGTCTACGGCAATCGCTGGCGGTGACCTCTCCAAGAAGATCACGGTCAATGTCTCGGGCGAGATCCTTCAGCTGAAGGAAACCATCAACACGATGGTTGATCAGCTCAATGCCTTCGCGAGCGAGGTAACCCGTGTCGCTCGCGAGGTCGGTACCGAGGGACGGCTCGGCGGGCAAGCGAACGTCCGAGGCGTCGCAGGAACATGGAAGGATTTGACGGACAGCGTAAACTCCATGGCGAGTAATCTTACGACCCAGGTGCGGAACATCGCCGAGGTCTCTACAGCAATCGCCAACGGCGACTTATCGAAGAAGATCGCGGTCGACGTGCGCGGCGAAGTGCTAGAGCTGAAGGAGACCATCAATACGATGGTGGACCAGCTCAACGCCTTTGCTGGCGAAGTGACGCGCGTGGCGCGCGAGGTCGGCACCGAAGGCAAGCTCGGCGGCCAGGCCATGGTGCGCGGCGTGGCTGGAACGTGGAAGGACCTGACGGACAGCGTCAACTCCATGGCGAGCAACCTTACCAATCAGGTGCGCAACATTGCCGACGTCGCGACGGCCGTCGCGCAGGGCGACCTATCGAAGAAGATCACCGTCAACGTCTCAGGCGAGATTCTGCAGCTCAAAGAGACCATCAATACAATGGTGGATCAGCTTAATGCGTTTGCTGCCGAAGTGACGCGGGTGGCGCGCGAGGTGGGAACGGACGGAAAGCTCGGCGGCCAGGCGCAGGTACCGGGCGTCGCCGGCACCTGGAAAGACCTCACCGACAGTGTGAACTCCATGGCCGGCAACCTCACCGACCAGGTCCGGAACATCGCAGAAGTGGCCACCGCCATCGCTCGGGGCGATCTCTCGCGCAAGATTACGGTCGACGTGCGTGGCGAGATCCTGCAGCTCAAGGAAACGCTGAACACGATGGTGGATCAGCTCAACCGCTTCGCCGGCGAGGTCACGCGAGTGGCTCGCGAGGTCGGCACCGAAGGCAAGCTGGGTGGGCAGGCAAACGTGCCGGGCGTCGCCGGCACCTGGAAGGATCTCACCGACAACGTGAATTCCATGGCGGGCAACCTCACGGGCCAAGTGCGCAACATCGCGGAAGTGACCACGGCCGTGGCGCGCGGAGATCTCTCGCGGAAGATCACCGTCGACGTGAAAGGCGAGATCCTTGAACTTAAGAACACCA
>RXJK01000286.1:0-5766 GCA_003963125.1 Hyphomicrobiales bacterium | reverse complement strand
GCCTTTGCGAGCGAAGTCACTCGGGTGGCACGCGAAGTGGGCACAGAGGGCAAGCTGGGCGGACAGGCACAGGTGCCGGGTGTTGCAGGCACCTGGAAGGATCTCACCGACAACGTCAACTTCATGGCAAGCAACCTGACCGCGCAGGTGCGTAACATCGCGGAAGTCGCGACGGCGATTGCCGGCGGCGATCTCTCCAAAAAGATCACCGTGGACGTGCGCGGCGAAATCCTTCTGCTGAAGGAAACGCTGAACACGATGGTCGAGCAGCTGCGCTCGTTCGCGGCCGAAGTGACGCGCGTCGCCCGGGAAGTCGGCACGGAAGGGCGTCTGGGCGGCCAGGCCGTTGTGCCCGGTGTCGGCGGCACCTGGAAAGACCTGACCGACAACGTCAACCTTCTGGCGGCCAACCTCACCACGCAGGTGCGCAACATCGCCGAAGTGACCACCGCCGTTGCGCGGGGCGACCTTTCCCGGAAGATCACGGTCGACGTAAAGGGCGAGATTCTTGAGCTCAAGAACACGATCAACACGATGGTGGATCAGCTCAATGCCTTTGCGAGCGAAGTCACTCGGGTGGCACGCGAAGTGGGCACAGAGGGCAAGCTGGGCGGGCAGGCTCAGGTACCGGGAGTGGCGGGCACCTGGAAGGATTTGACCGACACGGTCAACGTGATGGCGGCCAATCTGACCGAGCAGGTTCGCGGTATCGTCAAGGTCGTGACCGCTGTGGCCAATGGCGACCTCAAGCAAAACCTTACCGTGAAATCAAAAGGCGAGGTGGCGGCCCTTGCCGAGACCATCAACAATATGACCGAAACCCTTGCCATCTTTGCCGAGCAGGTAACGACGGTCGCCCGCGAAGTGGGTGTCGAAGGACGGCTCGGCGGCCAGGCGCACGTGCCGGGCGCATCGGGCACATGGAAGGACCTGACAGGTAACGTCAATCTTCTCGCGGCCAACCTCACCAACCAGGTGCGCGCTATCGCCGAGGTTGCCACGGCGGTGACCAAGGGAGACCTTACCCGGTCTATTCAGGTGGACGTGCGGGGTGAGGTGGCCGAGCTGAAGGACTACATCAACACCATGATCGACAACCTCCGTCTCACGACGGAGCGCAACACGCAGCAGGATTGGCTGAAAACCAACTTGGCGCGCGTCACGAGCATGCTGCAGGGGCAGCGCGATCTGGCCACCGTCGGTACGAAATTCCTTTCGGAACTCGTACCGCTCGTCAATGCGCAACAGGGCATCATCTATCGCATGGTGGAAGACGGCGAGGAGCCGCATCTGCAGCTGCTAGCCGCCTATGCCGATGATCACGAGCAAGGCTATCCGCCCCGTCTTGCACTGGGTGATGGATTGATCGGGCAGAGCGCGGCCGAAAAGCAGCGGATCTATGTCCGCGAGATTCCGCCCGGAACCGCCCGCATCGGCTCCGACCTTCTGCTTGCCCCGCCGCGAAGCATTGTGGTCCTACCTGTCGTGTTCGAGGACCAACTGAAAGCGGTGATCGGGCTCGCATCCCTGGCCGAGTTCGATGCTGGCCATATGGCATTCCTCGAACAGTTAACAGCCAGCATCGGCATCGTGCTCAACAGCATCGAAGCAACGATGCAGACCGAAGGCCTCCTCAAACAATCGCAGCAACTTGCTGAAGAGCTGCAATCGCAAAAGCGCGAACTGCAACAAACCAATGATCAGCTCGAATTGAAAGCGCGACAGCTCGCCGAACGCAACGTTGAAGTCGAGGCAAAGAACCAGGAAATCGAGCAGGCTCGCCGTGCGCTTGAGGAAAAAGCGACTGAGCTGGCGCTGACGTCCAAGTATAAATCCGAGTTCTTGGCGAATATGTCCCACGAACTCCGGACGCCGCTGAACAGCATCCTCATCCTTGGCCAGCAGCTGTCCGTCAATCCAGATGGAAACCTCACCGAGAAGCAGGTCGAGTTCGCTCGAACCATTCATGGGGCCGGGACCGACCTCATGAATCTGATCAGCGATATTCTTGATCTCTCGAAGATCGAGTCGGGAACTGTGTCCGTGGACGTGGAGGAGATTTCGTTCTCGACCCTGGTGGAAACAGTTGCGCGCCCCTTCCGCCTCGAGGCGGAGCGGCGGCACTTGGCATTCAATGTCGAGATCGACCCATATCTGCCGCGCAGCATTTTCACGGACTCCAAACGCCTTCAGCAGGTTCTGAAGAATCTATTGTCCAACGCATTCAAATTCACAGACCACGGCGGGGTCCAGCTGCGGATCGCAACGGCGGCTGCGGGGTGGAGCCACGAACACGCGACGCTCGGCAAAACGCCGGTTGTCGCCTTTGAGGTTTCGGATACAGGCATCGGGATCTCGCCCGAGAAGCAAAAGATTATATTCGAGGCGTTTCAGCAGGCAGATGCCAGCACCAGCCGGAAATACGGTGGCACAGGGCTCGGCCTGGCCATCAGTCGCGAGCTCGCGTCACTCTTGGGAGGCGAGATCCACCTCAAGAGCGTCCCTGGGACCGGTAGCACCTTCACTCTCTATCTGCCGCAAAAGCTTGCCGGTGTGACCAATGCCGCCACCGCTTCTTCCGCGGCGGCGCTACGCGGAACCGAATTGAGGCTTGTCGAGCGGCCCGCGAGCATCGACGACGACCGCAACGATCTGAAACCCGGCGACCTCACTCTTTTGATCGTGGAGGACGATCCTCACTACGCCCGGGTCCTTTCGGACCTGGCGCACGACAGCGGATTCAAGGTTATTAACGCGTACGCCGGCGCCGATGCCATCATGCTCGCCAACGACTATATGCCAACGGCGATCTCGCTTGATGTGTTCCTGCCCGACATGTTGGGATGGACTGTGCTTAGTCAGCTCAAGCAAAATCCGGCGACACGGCACATCCCCGTGCAGATCGTGACGTTGGAGGAGGACCGCCAACACGGCCTGTCGCGGGGAGCATTCGCTTATATTAGCAAGCCGGCGTCCGCGCAGGGCATGAGCGATGCGCTCAAGCGCATCAAAGCCTTTGCCCAGACCCACCAGCGCCGCCTCATGGTGGTCGAGGACGATCCCAACGAGCAATACAGCATCGCCCAGCTGTTGGCCGACGAACACACCGAGATAGTGACGGCCCATGCTGGGAAAGAGGCTCTGGCGCGCATGCGGCAAGAGCCGTGCGATTGCCTGGTACTTGATCTCAAGCTGCCGGACATGAGCGGGTTCGAGATCCTCGACGCTATGCGGGAGGACAAAGCGCTTGCCGATATTCCCGTCATAGTCTTTACGGGCCGCGAACTCACTGCCGAAGAGGACCTCCGTCTGCGCACTTTGGCGCGGAGCGTAGTCGTAAAGGGTGTCGAATCTCCCGAACGTCTCCTTGATGAAACCCTTCTCTTCCTGCATCGGATCGTATCCGATCTGCCGCCCGAAAAGCAGCGTATGCTGGAACGCCTGCACAGCTCGGATGAGGACTTGCGGAACAGCACTGCGCTCCTGGTCGATGATGACGCACGCAACATCTTCGCGCTCAGCAGCCTCCTTGAGCGGCGTGGGATGAAAGTCCTCACGGCGACGACGGGCAGCGAAGCCATCCGGCTCCTGCAAGCCCGTACGGACGTGTCTATCGTGTTGATGGACGTGATGATGCCGGAGATGGACGGCTACGAAACCATGCGCGAGATTCGTAAGGACGCTCGCATGCGTCGGCTACCTATCATCGCCCTCACCGCCAAGGCGATGAAGGGTGACCGCGAAAAATGCATTGCAGCCGGCGCATCCGATTACCTTGCCAAGCCCGTCAATACGGAACAGCTGCTTGCCGCGCTCCGTATGTGGCTGCACCGCTGAGAGGGCGATATGGATCGTCTACCGGACGAGGGGCAGCGGGGCGAGCCGGCGAACATTCTTCTGGTCGACGACACCCCGGCCAAGCTTCTGACATACGAGGTTGTGCTCGCCGAGCTTGGTGAACAGCTGCTCCCCGCGACCTCCGTCAACGAAGCGCTCGCAATCCTCCTCAAAGAGGATGTCGCGCTTATTCTGACGGACGTCTCGATGCCAGGGACGGACGGGTTCTCCTTCGCAACCATGGTCCGGGAGCACCCGCGCTTTCGAAACATTCCGATCATCTTCGTGTCGGCGATCGCCGACACAGAGCCCGATAAACTAAAGGGATATGCGAGCGGTGCGGTGGACTACGTCACTGCGCCAATCAACCCCGAGCTGCTTCGCGCAAAGATCCGGGTCTTCATGGAGCTTTACCGCAAGCAGCGCGAGTTGCAAGCGCTGCGGAAAGATCTCGAGCAGCGCGTGGCAATGCGCACAGCTGAGTTGGAGCAGTCGGCCCGCCGGCTCGCGTTAAGTGAAGAGCGCTACCGCACGCTCGTCGAGAGTGCCAACGATATCGTTGCGACATTCGACCTCGACATGTGTTTGACGAGTGTGAACCCCGCGATCGCACTACTGGGTTATCGGCCGGAAGATCTGATGGGCCGGTCGCTTGCCGATTTTATTCCGCCCGACCAATTCGCCATCCATCAGGATATGCTGGCGCGCAAGCTCAACGGAGATACGTCAACACGGTACGAGATGGAGCTGCTGGCCAAGGACAAGCAGCGGCGCTTCATTTTGGAGGTCAGTTCCAAGCTGATGACCGACGACGACGGACGTCCGCTTGGCATTCACGCAATTGCCCGCGACGTAACCCAGCGGAAGGAGTCCGAGGTCCAGAAGGAGGTCTTGATCCACGAGTTACAGCATCGCACCAAAAACCTTTTGGCCGTGGTGCAGTCGATCGTGGTCAATACCCTCTCGCGAAGCAGCGATTGCCAAGTTGCGCGGGAAGCCATTATGGGGCGGCTACATGCGCTCGCCCGGGCGCAGGAGTTTGTAGCGTCCGGTCCCATAAGCGGCGTTCCAATCCGCGAATTGATCAATGCCGAGCTGTCAGGTTTCACGCAGCAGGTGGCTGCCCGGGGCAAAGATTTCGTGGTCGGCGGGGGATTTGCGCAGCAGCTCGCGCTCGTCATCCATGAACTTGCCACCAATGCCTCCAAGTACGGCTCCCTGTCCTGTCCCGAGGGGTATCTCTCGATTGACTGGGATGTAGACACGTCTACGACACCACCCTCGCTCTGTTTCAGCTGGCGAGAGTTCGGCGGTCCGCCATCGGAGAACCCTGGGCGCGAAGGCTTTGGCACCCAGCTCATCGCTGCTATCATAAGAGACGCGACGCGGTCCTTCACCGATGACGGCATCGAGTTCATCGCGCGCATCCCGGTCCCGGACTTGCTGCAGAAGACGCCGACGGAGACACATCCGAGCTTCACAGAGGCCTATGCGCAGAAGGTAGTAATGAACCCTGAGGCCGAAGCCTCTAATCGGATGCTTTCAATGAAATAGGGGGCGATCTTTAGTCCGCCGCCGAGTGGCGCGTTCTGCTCCCCGCCCTCACCGAGCCCCAAGGCCATGGGCGCCATGCCGATGATCATGGCGAGAGCCGTCATGAGCACCGGTCGGATGCGCACGAAGCCCGCCTCCAGGGCGGAGAAGGATATTCAGCAACTCGCGCGTTACGGCGCGTCTGAGGGACTGCGCGCAGTCGGGGAGGCAAGCGAATGAGAAAGCGACTTAGATAGCTGCTTCTCTGACAGCGAGGAACTCGCATCGGTCGGGATAGGGCCAGAAGCTCGGGTGATCGGCGGCTTGGCGTTCGCGACGGTGGCGACGCTGTTTCTGGTCCCGGTAATCTTTGCCGCCCTGCATGGTAGAAAGCGC
>RXJK01000219.1 GCA_003963125.1 Hyphomicrobiales bacterium | reverse complement strand
GCCAGTCCGGGGCCTTGCCGGCCTGCGTTTCACGCCAACCTTCGATCCACGGTTGTGCCCACCCGCAACGCGGCCGGGTCCCGGACAATCGCGCTCCCGCGCGATTTCCGGGAACGCAAAAAGAGGAGAAAAGATCACGCCGCGCCGACATGCCTTCAGCCAAAAGCCTAACGCAAGCACGCGGCGATACCGACGATGGCTTGCGCCGTCTCCTCGGGTTCGAGTGCGGGGTGCAGATGCGTGCCCTCAAGCCTCGCGACGGGCCAGCCGCGCGAACGGGCATCGGCGAGCGCGTGGTCGTAGATCGGGGACGTTTGGATGTAGGCGGTGGGCACGTCTCCCCACGGGGCGAGGTCGATCGCGTCGTCGAACCACGACAGGGTGAGCTGCGGCAGCCCAGCTTCGAACTCTGCCAGGCGGTCGGGCACCGCTGCCAACTGGTCGATGCCCACGCGCCGCGCGCGTTCCGGATCGCCCATATGCCATCCCGACCAGACGGGCAGGCGCCCCGTCTCGTCGGCGAGAGAGGCGACGAATTCCCGCAACGCCGGACGCAACGCCACGGCGCGCCCGTGCGCGGGCGGAACATCACCATCGACGAAGATGAGACCCGCTGCGGGGAGCCGTGTCGCGAGTTCCGCCACCAGCGCCGTCGCCGAGCTGTGCCCCACGAGCACGACGTCGCCCCTCGCAACGATCTGCTCCAGGAGATGCGTGCTCCAGTCCCGCCAGAGAGGCGGGGTGTCAGTCCGGGCCAGCACGTCGGGAACTTGCACCGCATGGCCACGGGCCATGAGCACAGTTGCTGTCGGCGCCCAGCTCGATGCCCGGACGGGCGGCCCCGGCACGAGGATGAACGTCCTATCCATGCTCAATCCGCCTCGGGCGCCTTCTGCCTATTCCGCCACTTCCCGCTTGCGGCCCTTGGGCAGCGCAGACCCCATATGCGTTCCCGGCCGAGCGGAGCGAGGGCCGGGATCTTTAACGTTCGATGCATTCCGACACGGGACAAAACCCGGCTAGCCGCGCCATCCGCGAGTCTCCCGGGAACGCAATCCAAGGAGGCGACAGTCTCCCCCCTACTCCGCCGCCTCGCGTTTGCCCGCCTTCGCGCGCCGCACCAGCAGTTCCTTCAGGTACTGCCCCGTATAGCTCTCTTTCACCTTGGCGACGTCCTCGGGCGTGCCTTCCGCCACGATGCGCCCGCCGCCGTCGCCGCCTTCCGGGCCGATGTCGATCAGCCAGTCGGCCGTCTTAATCACTTCCAGGTTGTGCTCGATGACGGCGAGCGTGTTGCCGGCATCGGCCAGCTCGTGCAGCACTTCGAGCAGCTTGGCGACGTCGTGGAAATGCAGCCCCGTCGTCGGCTCGTCGAGGATGTAGAGCGTGCGCCCTGTGGCGCGCTTCGACAGCTCCTTGGCGAGCTTGATGCGCTGCGCCTCGCCGCCCGAAAGGGTCGTCGCCTGCTGGCCGATGCGGATGTAGCCGAGGCCGACGCGTGCCAGCGTCTCCAGCTTGTCGCGGATCGACGGCACCGCCTTGAAGAACTCTGCGCCCTCCTCCACCGTCATGTCGAGCACGTCGGCGATGGACTTCTCGCGGAACGTCACTTCCAGCGTCTCGCGATTGTAGCGCTTGCCCTTGCACTGGTCGCAGGTGACGTAGACGTCGGGCAGGAAGTGCATCTCGATCTTGATGACGCCGTCGCCCTCGCAGGCCTCGCACCGCCCGCCCTTCACGTTGAAGGAGAAGCGGCCCGGCTCGTAGCCGCGCGCCTTGGCTTCCGGCAGCCCCGCGAACCACTCGCGGATCGGCGTGAAGGCGCCCGTGTAGGTCGCGGGGTTTGACCGCGGCGTGCGCCCGATCGGCGACTGGTCGATGTCGATCACCTTGTCGAGGTGCTCGAGCCCTTCGATCTTGTCGTGCGGGGCGGGATGCTCGCGCGCATTGTTGAGCTGCCGCGCCACCGCCTTGTAGATCGTGTCGATCAGCAGCGTGGACTTGCCGCCGCCCGACACGCCGGTGATGCAGGTGAGAAGCCCCAGCGGCAGCTCAGCCGTGACGTTCTTGAGATTGTTGCCCCGCGCGCCGAGCACTTTCAGCGTACGCTTGGGATCACGGGCCCGCCGCGCCTTCGGCAACGGGATCTGCCGCACGCCCGTGAGGTACTGCCCGGTGAGGCTGTTGGGGTTCGCCATGATCTCGTCGGGCGTCCCCTCCGCCACGACCTCACCACCGTGGATGCCCGCGCCCGGCCCGATGTCGACCACGTAGTCCGCGGTCAGGATCGCATCCTCGTCGTGCTCGACGACGATCACCGTGTTGCCGATGTCGCGCAGGTGTTTGAGCGTTTCGAGCAGCCGCGTGTTGTCGCGCTGGTGCAGGCCGATCGAGGGCTCGTCGAGCACGTAGAGCACGCCCGTCAGCCCTGAGCCGATCTGCGAGGCGAGGCGAATGCGCTGGCTCTCGCCGCCCGACAGCGTGCCGGCCGCCCGCGACAGCGTCAGATAGTCGAGGCCCACGTCGACCAGGAACTGCAGCCGCTCGCGGATTTCCTTCAGGATGCGCGTGGCGATCTCGTTCTGCTTCTTCGTCAGCTTCGCCGGCAGTGCGGCGAACCAGTCGTTGGCCGAGCGGATGGAGAGGTCCGTCACCTCGCCGATGTGGCGCGCATCGATCTTCACCGCGAGTGCCTGGGGCTTGAGGCGATAGCCGCCGCACGCGTCGCACGGGTGCGCATCCTGGTAGCGCGACAGCTCCTCGCGCACCCAGTCGCTGTCCGTCTCGCGGAAGCGCCGCTCGATGTTGCCGATCACGCCCTCGAAGGGCTTGGTGTTGGTGTAGCGGCGCACGCCGTCGGCGTAGACGAAGTCGACCTCTTCCTCGCCGGTGCCGAACAGGATCGCCTTGCGCACCTTCTCGGGCAGCTTCTCCCACGGCGTCTTCATCGACACCTTGAAGTGCTTGGCGAGCGACTCCAGCGTCTGCTCGTAGTAGGGCGAGGTGCTGCCCGTCTTGGCCCAGGGATAGACCGCCCCCTGTTCGAGGCTCAGGGTGCCATCGGGCACCACGAGATCGGCCTCGAAGCGCAGCTCCGTGCCGAGGCCGTCGCACTTGGGGCACGCGCCTGCCGGCGCGTTGAACGAGAACAGCCGCGGCTCCACCTCCTCGATGGTGAACCCCGAGACCGGACACGCAAACCGCGCCGAGAACGTGATCCGCTCGTGCGTTTCGTTCTTGTTGCGCAAAATCACTTTTTTATCTGCGCCGGGCGACTCCCCTGCGGGGAGCCGGCCGCCCGGCGCGGGCCCTTCATCTGCGCGCGGCCGGCGCGCCGCAGGCGTGTCGCGCGCAGAAACCAAGGGCTTGTCCGCAAATTCGGCGACCGCGATGCCGTCGCCGATCTTGAGCGCCGTCTCGAAGCTGTCGGCGAGGCGTGTGGCGATGTCGCCCTTCACCACGAGGCGATCCACCACCACGTCGATGTCGTGCTTGTACTTCTTGTCGAGCTTGGGCGCGTCCGCGATCTCGTAGAACGTGCCGTCGATCTTGACGCGCTGGAAGCCCTTTTTCTGCAGCTCGGCGAGCTCCTTGCGGAACTCGCCCTTCCGGCCGCGCGAGATCGGCGCCATCAGGTAGAGCCGCGTGCCCTCGGGCAAAGCGAGCACCCGGTCCACCATCTGCGACACGGTCTGGCTCTCGATCGGCAGGCCCGTCGCCGGCGAGTACGGCACGCCGACGCGCGCGAAGAGCAGGCGCAGGTAGTCGTAGATCTCCGTCACCGTGCCGACGGTCGAGCGCGGGTTCTTGGACGTCGTTTTCTGCTCGATGGAGATGGCGGGCGACAGGCCGTCGATATGGTCGACGTCCGGCTTCTGCATCATCTCCAGGAACTGGCGCGCGTAGGCCGACAGGCTCTCCACGTAGCGCCGCTGGCCTTCCGCGTAGATCGTGTCGAAGGCGAGCGAGGATTTGCCCGAGCCCGACAGCCCCGTGAACACGATCAGCGCGTCGCGCGGGATCTCGAGGTCGACGTTCTTCAGGTTATGTTCGCGCGCGCCCCGCACGTGGATCGTGCGGAGGTCGGAAGGGCGCGACTTCGGCTGCGGCCGCGCCGCGGGCTTTGGGGCTTTGCTCATGCTCGGGCCTTGGGGGATCTTGACCCCCATCTAGCAGCATCGGGTTGCGCCAGCAATGCGGCCGGACGCGAGCCTGTTGAGGCGCTGGGGACATGTCCCGACTGGGGCGGATACGCCCCTTAGATGGCCCTCCCCGCCGTCGACGGCAACCCCGGTCCTCGCAGCCCACTCTAGCTGGGTTGCCCCCGCGAAATGCTTTCCTACCGCCATCCCGGCCGAGCACAA
>RXJK01000221.1:5546-24391 GCA_003963125.1 Hyphomicrobiales bacterium | reverse complement strand
ACCACGAGCTGCTGGCCGAGCGTGCGCGACATGTGCTCGCCGATGAGGCGCGCCACGACGTCGGTGGGCCCGCCCGCGGCGAAGGGCACGATGACGGTAATCGGCTTGTCAGGGTACTGAGCGAGGCTGGGCCCTGCGGCGGCGAGCGTTGCGGCAAGTGCCGCAAGCACCGCAAGGGCGAGCCGGATCGGCGTGAGGCGAGACATGGACGGTTGCTCCCTAGCTTATGATTGTGCGCGAGAATCTGAGGGAGGGGCGGCCCTTGCGCAAGGCTGCGCGACGCGAAAAGTATTTGCATCTGCGGCAAGGGCTCGCGGCGCACGCCGATACCTTGAACTGAGCGGCTGCGGGCATGGCATCGCAGGTTCTTGCTGCGGTGCGAGAAGAGATTTCGAACGTTGGATGAGCCGATGACCCCTTGCGAACATCACCGGCCGTCGCGACGCGCCGTGCTGAGCGGGCTCGCCGTCGGGGGCGCGGCGCTGGTGCTCGCAGGGCGTGCGGCCGCTGCGTCCTGGCAGGACACGGCTGTTACCGATCCGAAGAGCCGGCGGCGCATCGGCTTGCGCATCAGGTTGCCCGATACGCCGGAGGCCGCGCCTCTCCTGCTCTATTCCCCGGGTCTTGGGAGCGGCGTAAGCAATGGCGCGGCGTGGTGCGAGGCGTGGCGGCAAGCGGGCTTCGTCGTCGTGACCATGTCGCATCCCGTCACGAACGACGAGATCTGGAACACGGGGCGAAGGAGCTTTGCGGAGAACCTCGCTGCTGCGCTGTCGGGCGGGCAATATCCCGCGCGCGTCGTCGATACGCGCTTCGTGATTGCTCAGTGCCTCTCGGCGCTCGGGATCGAACAACGGATCGACGGGACGCGCATTGGCGTTGCGGGGCATTCTTATGGCGCCATCACCGTGCAGGCCTTGGCCGTCGAGAGCCGGGCGGCGCCTGCGGACGCGAAAGGCGTCATCCGGGCTGCGATCGCGCTGTCGCCGGGTGTGCTGTCCGTGGATCAGGCGGGCCGCATGGCCGCTGCGCGGATGCCGTTCTTCTGCGTGATGGGCGACCACGACAACTTCGTCACGTTCTCGAAGGAGGGCCACGCGCGCCGCCTCGGCGTGCCGCTCGCCAATCGGCTCGCGGTCTATGGCGGCTTGCCGCGCGGGGCGAAGCAGCTCCTGGTGCTGGCTGGTGCCGACCATATGACGTTTGCCGGGGAGCCCATCGATGGTCGCCGGTTCAGTCGCGACGTTGCGGCCGGGCCAGCACAAAGCGAAGCGGCGTGGGCTCGCGTGAGTGCGGCTACGACCGCGTTCTGGCAGCGCGTTCTGGCGCCGGCGGGCGCTTCACTGCCATCGCGAGCGGCCTATGTCGCGGCCGTCAAGGCGCAGCTCAGTCCGCGCGACCGCTTCGAAATCGGCTGATCAGGCGGCGCGGAAAAGGCGGACGGCCTCGTCGCACTCGAAGAGGTAGAGCAGCACGCGCAGAGCCTGACCGCGCGGGGAGGCGAGGTCGGGGTCCTGGTTGAGGACGAGTGTGGCATCGTCGCGGGCCGCCGCGACGAGTTCCTGGAAATTCGGGACCTCGGCGACGCGGAACTCCGGCGCACCGCTCTGGCGCGCGCCCAGCACCTCGCCGCCGCCGCGCAGTTCGAGATCCTTCTCCGCAATCAGGAAGCCATCCTCGCTCTCGCGCATCATGTCGAGGCGCGATTGCGCCGTCTCGCCAAGCGGCGCCTTGTAGAGCAGCATGCAGTAGGACTGGCGGTCGCCGCGGCCCACGCGTCCGCGCAACTGGTGCAACTGGGCGAGGCCGAAGCGCTCCGCGTGTTCGATCACCATGATGGAGGCGTTGGGCACGTTGACGCCGACCTCGATCACTGTCGTGGCGACGAGGATCTTCAGCCGGTCCTCGGAGAACGCCGCCATGACCGCGTCCTTGGCGGCGCCGCTCATGGCCCCGTGCAGCAAGCCGACGTTCTCGGCGCCGAAGATCTGGGACAGGTGCGCATGGCGCTCCTCGGCGGCGGCAAGCTCGGACTTGTCGGAGCTTTCGATCAGTGGGCACACCCAGTAGATCTGGGCGCCTTGCGTAACGGCGCGCTTCAGGCCGTCGATGACGTCGTCGAGGCGGTCGGTCGAGACCTTCGTGGTGGTGATGGGCTTGCGGCCAGCCGGCTTTTCGGTGAGGCGCGAGACGTCGAGATCGCCGTAGTGCGTCATGAGCAGCGTGCGCGGAATGGGCGTCGCGGTCATCACAAGCACGTTGGCGCCGCCGTTGCCGCCCTTGGTCTGCAGCGCGAGGCGCTGGTGCACGCCGAAGCGGTGCTGCTCGTCGATGACGGCGAAGGCCAGATCCTTGAACACCACATCGGGCTGGAACAGCGCGTGCGTGCCGATCAGGATGTCGATCTCGCCGGACGCGAGGCGCTCCAGCAACTCGGTGCGGGGGCGGCCCTTCTCGCGGCCCGTCAGCAAGCCGATGGTGAGACCCGCGGCTTGAGCCAACGGTGCAACGGTTTCGGCGTGCTGGCGGGCGAGCACTTCCGTCGGCGCCATGAGGGCGGCCTGGGCGCCGGCCTCGACGGCAATGGCCATCGACATCAGCGCGACCACCGTCTTGCCGGAGCCGACATCGCCTTGCAGCAGGCGCAGCATGCGGTGCGACGCGCCCATGTCGGCCTCGATCTCGCGCAGCGCTTCGTGCTGGGAGCGCGTCAGCCCGAAGGGCAGGGCCTTGGCGATGCGGGCGCGGATGTGGCCCTGGCCGCCGACGGCGCGGCCCTTCTGGGCCTTCAGGTTTTGCCGGACGAGCGCGAGCGCAAGCTGCCCCGCCAGCAGTTCATCATAGGCAAGCCGCTGCCAGGGCCCAGAGCCCGGCGAAATGTCGGTCGCATCTTCCGGCCGGTGGATGCGGGTGAGGGCGCTCGTGAAGTCCGGCCAGCCGCGCGCGGCAAGCCAGGTCGGCTCCTGCCACTCGGTGAACTGGGGCATGCGCTCCAGCGCCTGGCGCGCCGCCTTGATGAGGATCTTGCCCGACAGCCCCGCGGTGAGCGGATACACCGGCTCGAGCATCGGCAAGTCGGCGCGGGCCTCCGGCGCGACGATGTAGTCAGGGTGCGTCATCTGCGTGCGGTCGTTGTAGCTCTCGACGCGGCCGCTGATGGTCCGCATGGCACCGACCGGAAGCTGGCGCTCGATGAAGCTGCGCTCGGCGTGAAAGAAGACCAGGTCGATCTGGCCCGTCTCGTCCTCGCACAGCACCTTGTAAGGCGCCCGCGCATTGCCGCGGGGCGAGGGGCGGTGCTTCAGGACGCGCACCTCGAGCGTGGCGATGGTGCCGGGCACGGCCGCCGCTATGGTCGGCGTCGCCCGCCTGTCGATGACGCCCGTCGGCATGTGCCAGAGCACGTCGATCACGCGCGGCTCCGTCACGCCGGGCGGCAGGCGCAGCGCCTTCTTCAGCAGAAGCTCCATGCGCGGGCCGATGCCGGTGAGGCTTTTCGCGTTGGCAAACAACGGGATCAGCGGGGCGGGGCGCATGAGAGGTTAAGCTTCCATCGCAGGACCGGTGGCCGGGACGTCCCCGGCGCAGGGGCGCTGCCATACCGGCCGGCAGCGACGGGCGCAAGGCAGCCGCGCGCTGCCCGTGACACGAGGCGTCTGGCGCGGGCAGCTTCGACGGCCTATATCAGCGGGCCTGAGCGTGATGGGCCTCACGAGGTCCGTCAAGCCGCCGGCGACGATTGTCCCCTCCCTCTCCGGGATCGGGACCATTTGTCGTTATGGGCTGGCGTACGAAACCCGTTGTCCACAGCCTGATCCGAAACCCGAGCGAGCCGACCGTTAGCTCCACCGAAAGCCCCACTGAAAGCCAAGACATCGACACGCGCCGCCGCCGTGCCCTCTATCGCGCGGAGCATCGCGGGACCAAAGAAATGGACCTCGTGCTGGGTCCCTACGCGAAGGCGCGGCTCGCGGAGATGCCCGAAGCGTCGCTGACGCTGTTCGAAGCGCTGCTGCTGGAGCCCGATCCGGAGCTGCAGGAGATGTTCCTCGGCGTGCGGCAGCCGGCCGAGAAATTCCTGGGGCTCGTTCGCGAGATCCGTGCGTTTCACGGTCTCCCGGAGGCGAGGCACTAAGCATCATGGCGGATGGAGCCAAGACGGACACGAGACCGGCCCACGGACAGGCCCAAGGGCAGGCCAAGGGACCAGGTCGCGAGGTGCTGGCCGGCGTGCCGGACGGGCTGGCTCCGCTCGTCCTCGCGCAGCTTCTCGACGAGCAGGCCGAGAAACCGCCGATCGCCATCCACGTTGCCCGCGACGACCGCCGCGTCGAGGCCATCACCGAGGGGCTCGCATTCTTCGCGCCCAAGGTGCGCGTGGTGCCGCTGCCCGCGTGGGATACGGTGCCTTACGACCGCATCGGCCCGAACCCGGAGATCGTTGCGACCCGTGTCGCCTCGCTCGCGCGTATCGTGGCGCAGGCGCGCAAGCAGCCGACGCTGGTCCTGACGACCGCCAACGCGATCCTGCAGCGCCTGCCGCCGCGCGACTTCATCCGCAAGTCGCTCAAGACGCTCGCGGCCGGGCAGCGCATAGACATGGGCGAGCTGACGCGGCGCCTCAATCTCGCCGGCTATCAGCGCACCGGTACGGTGATGGAAGCCGGCGAATATGCCGTGCGCGGCGGCATCCTCGATATGTTCCCGCCGGGGCGCACGCAGCCCGTCCGCCTCGATTTCTTCGGCGACACGTTGGAGCACATCAAGGCCTTCGATCCCGAGACACAGCGCACGGCGAAGGTGGTGCAGAAGCTCACCTTGATGCCCGTCAGCGAGATCTCGTTCGGCGGCGAAGCGGAGAAGCGCTTTCGCACGGCGTACATCGCCGCGTTCGGACCGACCACGGGCGAGGACGAGCTCTACGAGGCGGTGAGCGCCGGGCGCCGCTACCCCGGCATGGAGCACTGGCTGCCGTTCTTCCACGATCATCTGGAGACGCTGTTCGACTACGTGCCGGATGCGCCGATCAGCTTCGATCACCTGATCGAGGAAAGCATCACGGAGCGCTTCGCGCTGATCGAGGATCATTACCAAGCGCGCGTGAACGGCCTCGAAGCCGCGAGCTTTGGTGCTGCGCCCTACAAGCCTGTGACGCCGCAGGCCATGTTCCTGACGCGCGCGGAGTGGGACAAGTTGCTCGACGCGCGCACGGTGAGCGCCATGACGCCGTTCGAGCCGGCGACCGAAAAGGCCAAGTTCAGTCTGCGCTCGTTCGCGGGACGTATCGGCTACAACTTTGCGGCGGACCGGGCGGCAGAAACGCGCAACGTGTTCGAAGCGACCGTCGCGCATGTGAAGCAGCAGCAGGCGAACGGCCGGCGCGTCGTCATCGCGGCCTATACGCCGGGCTCGCGCGAGCGCCTGTCGACGCTGCTGGCCGATCATGGCCTTGCCGACACGCGCAAGGTCGAGAGCTTCGAGGAGGCGCAGGCGCTGCGCCCCGATCAGGTCGCGCTCGCCGTGCTCAACGTCGAGCAGGGTTTCGAGGCGCACGGCCTCGTTGTTATCGCCGAGCAGGACATCCTCGGCGACCGCCTGACGCGCCCGCGCCGCAAGGCCAAGCGCGCGGCGGACGTGATCACGGAAGCGACGAGCCTCGCGGTGGGCGATCTCGTGGTCCACGCCGATCATGGCATCGGCCGGTTCGACGGGCTGACGACCATCACGGCGCTTGGCGCCGCGCACGACTGCCTCGAGATCGGCTATGCGGGGGGCGACAAGCTCTACCTGCCCGTCGAGAACATCGAGTTGCTGACGCGCTACGGTTCGGCCGACGGGGGCACGCAGCTCGATCGGCTCGGCGGCGCCGCCTGGCAATCGCGCAAGGCGCGGCTCAAGCAGCGCTTGCGCGAGATCGCTTCGGAACTCATCAAGATCGCGGCACTGCGGCAGCTTAAGCAGGCGCCCGCCATGCAGCCGCCGGGGCATGCCTTCGACGAGTTCGTCGCGCGCTTCCCCTACGAGGAGACGGAAGACCAGTCGGCGAGCATCGATGCCGTGCTGCAGGATCTGGGCTCCGGCAAGCCCATGGACCGGCTCGTGTGCGGCGACGTCGGCTTCGGCAAGACGGAGGTCGCCATCCGCGCGGCGTTCGTGGCCGCGCTCGCGGGCTTCCAGGTGGCCGTTGTGGTGCCGACGACGCTGCTCGCGCGCCAGCACTTCGCGACCTTCTCGAAGCGTTTCGCGGGCCTGCCGATCCGCGTGGCGCAGGCTTCGCGCCTCGTTTCGGCCAAGGATCTGACGACCACCAAGCAGGCGCTGAAGGACGGGCAGATCGACATCGTCGTTGGCACGCACGCGCTGCTCGGGAAGACGATCCAGTTCGCCCGCCTCGGCCTCCTGATCGTGGACGAGGAACAGCACTTCGGCGTCGCGCACAAGGAGCGCCTGAAACAACTGCGCGAAGACGTGCACGTCTTGACCCTGACGGCGACGCCGATCCCGCGCACACTGCAACTCGCGCTCTCCGGCGTGCGCGAGCTTTCGCTCATCACCACGCCGCCGGTCGACCGGCTGGCCGTGCGCACCTACATCTCGCCCTTCGATCCGGTCATCATCCGCGAGGCGCTGCGGCGCGAACGGTATCGTGGCGGGCAGAGCTTCTACGTCGTGCCGCGCATTTCCGATCTCGACGATATCGCCGAGTTCATCCAGGAGCACGTGCCCGAGCTTCGCGTTGCCCGCGCGCACGGCCAGCTCACGCCGCAGCAACTCGAGGACGTGATGACCGCGTTCTACGACGGCCAGTACGATGTGCTGCTGTCGACGGCGATCGTGGAATCCGGGCTCGATATCCCGAACGCCAACACGCTCATCGTGCACCGCGCCGACATGTTCGGTCTCGCGGCGCTCTACCAGTTGCGCGGCCGGGTGGGCCGCTCGAAGACGCGCGGGTACGCCTATTTCACGACGCCGTCGGGACAGAAGCTCACCGAGACGGCCGAGCGCCGCCTCAAGGTGCTGCAGTCGCTCGATACGCTGGGCGCCGGCTTCTCGCTCGCTTCGCACGATCTCGACATCCGCGGCGCGGGCAATCTGCTCGGCGACGAGCAGTCCGGGCACATCAAGGAGGTCGGCTTCGAGCTTTACCAGGCGATGCTGGAAGAGGCCGTGGCGGCGCTCAAGGGTGGCGATCTCGGCGAGGCGGAGGAGCAGTGGAGCCCGCAGATCTCGCTCGGCACCAGCGTGCTCATCCCCGAGACGTACGTCGCGGATCTGCAGATCCGCCTCGGGCTCTATCGGCGTCTGTCGACGCTGGAAAAGCGCGCCGACATCGATGGCTTCGCGGCAGAACTCACTGATCGCTTCGGCGAACTCCCCGACGAGGTGCGGCATCTCCTCGACGTGATGGAGATCAAGGCCTTCGCCAAGAGCGCCGGCATCCAGCAGCTCGATGCGGGGCCGAAGGGCTGCGTGCTTGCCTTCCGCAAGAACGAGTTCTCGAACCCCGAGGGGCTGATCGGCTTCATCCAGAAATCGAAGGGCATCGTGAAGATGCAGGCGGATCACAAGCTCGTCTTCCGCGCCGACTGGGATCTGGCACCAAAGCGCCTCAAGGGCGTGCGCGACCTCGTCAGCAAGCTCGCGGAGATCGCCCAGTCCGGCCGCAAGGCGGCGTGAAGGTTGATTTCAAACAATGCTGCAGAATCAGCGCCCCTTCCTCGCCTCCTACTGCCTGGTCCAGGTCAAGGACACGATCCTCGTCCAGCGCCGGGCCAACACCGGATATCTCGACGGTTTTTGGGCGCTTCCGTCAGGCCATGTGCACGAGGGCGAGGACGCTGTCTCGGCGGCCTCGCGCGAACTCGCGGAAGAGACGGGCCTCATCGTCGAGCCGCAGGACTGGCGCTTTGTCTGCGTCATGCACCGCCGCACCGATCGGGAGATCATCGACCTCTTTTTTGCGACGGACACTTTTGCGGGCACACCCAGGATCTGCGAGCCGGACAAGTGCGACGGCCTTGCCTTCGCCCCGCGTGATGCGTTGCCGACCCCGTTCGCGGATTATGTGCGCGTTGCGGTGTCGTACCTCCAGACAACGCAAGGGCAGAGCGCGCCATTCCATGTCGAAGGCTGGCGGCGGTAGCGCCGCGGTGAGTGCGCGACAGCGCTTTACCCCGCTCGCGCAGAACGGCGTTTATGCACAGGTCTTGTAGACATGTCGGGTGCCTGCCCAGACTTCGCCGCGATCGGGGTGTCCGTAGCGCCGTCTGCAAAGAGTGACCTGGAGTGTGTAATGGGAAAGTTCGTCACATCATTCGGTATCGGCTTTGCGACGGCAGCAGTTGTGGGCGTCGCGTTGTTCGGCGTGATGCGGCCGGCGGAGGCTCACGACTACTGGCTGAGCGACTGGGTGCGCATGTCGCCAGACGCGAAGCTTGCTCACGCGCGGGATGTCGTGGGCGACGGCGAAGGCCGCATGGAGCGGGCGCGGTCGATGCTGTTCTGCCTGCACGATGCGGCAAAGGCAGGCGGCACGCAAAGCGACGTCAACCTGCGCGAGGCCGTGAGCACCTGCCGCAGTTTGCTGCATATATGAGGGCGCCTATCACCCACTGCAGTGCGTCTCGTACCAGAACACCCGGCGCATAGAGAGCCTTTCAAGGTGAGGTGCGCTGTGACTGCAGGCACGTAACCCCTCGCTTTGCCTTCCCGGCCGAGCGGAGCGAGAGCCGGGATCTTTCCCGGTTCCGATGCATCACCACGCTGAAAGATCCCGGATAGACGTGCTCGCGCACGTCTTCCGGGAACGCATCTTTCGAGGGTGATCTCTGAGCCTCTGGGCCGGTGGCTGATGCCAGGGCCAAAGCGGACCGCGCTTACATCTGATCGAAATCGAGAACGAGGCGGGGGGAGCGGGCCTGCGTCTGGCAGGCGAGTGTGAAGCCCGCCTCGATCTCCCACGGTTCGAGGGAGAAGTTGCGGGTCATCTCGGCCTTGCCCTCGACGACCTTGGCGCGGCACGTGCAGCACATGCCGCCCTTGCAGGAATAGGGCACGCGGATGCCGGCGGCGACTGCGGCGTCGACCACGTGGGTACCCTCGGGCAGCTTGAAGGCGTGCCGGGTGCCGTCGACGACGATGGTGACGTCGGCCCCCGTTGCTTGCGCGCCGCTCACTGCCGCGCGCGGCAACGGCTGGCGCCGCTGCTCGGCCTCGCTGCCCGCGCGGAAGAACTCGAAGTGGATCTTCTCGCGCGGCACGCCCAGGTCCATCAGCTTGGCGCGCGCGTCCTTGATCAGCGTATCGGGCCCGCACAGGAAGAAGTGATCGACCTCCTCGGGCTTCACGAGCGTGCGCATGAAGCGCTCGATCTTGGTCGCATCGATGCGGCCCGTGAGTTCGGGCACGTCGGCATCGGCGTCGCGGCTCAGGACGTGCACCAGCATGAACCGCTGCATGAAGCGGTCCTTCAGGTCCTCCAGCGCCTCGCGGAAAATGATGCTGTCGAGGGAGCGGTTGCCGTAGATGAGCGTGAAGCGGGTATCAGGCTCCGCCTCCAGCGCATGCTGCGCCATGGCCATGACGGGCGTGATGCCGCTGCCTGCCGCGATGGCAACGAGATTGCGCGGGGCGCCCTGCGGCGGGGGCAGGGTGAAGCGGCCGGCTGGCGGCATGGCCTCGATGCTGTCGCCGGCCTTGAGGTTCGCGTGCGCGTGCGGGGAGAACAGCCCGCCTTCGACGCGCTTGATGGTGATCCAGAGGTGGTCGTCGCCGGGGCCGGAGCAGATCGAATACGTGCGTCGGATCTCCTCGCCGCCCAGCGTGCTGCGCAGCACGAGGTGCTGGCCCGGCTTGTAGGCGAAGTCCTTCCGCAGGGCTGCCGGCACGATCAGGCCCAGGGACAGCGCCTCCGGCGTCTCCTGCCGGATGGCGGCGATCTCGAGAGACTGGAACTCGTGGCTCATGCGGCGCCTCTCAGATGCACTTGAAATATTCGAACGGCTCGAGACAGACACGGCAGCGATAGTGGGCCTTGCAGGCCGTGGAGCCGAACTCGCTCACCCGCTCGGTGGCGTCCGCCCCGCAATGCGGGCATGTGACCTCGGTGGTCGAGAACAAGGCGCGCTTGCCGGAGGCTTTTTCCGGCGGCGCGATGCCGTTGGCGCGCAGCTTCTCGCGGGCTTCCGCGCTCATCCAGTCCGTGGTCCAGGCCGGGGACAGAATGTTGCGGACCTCGAAGCGTTCGACGCCGGCCTTGGCGAGCGCGACTTCGACATCCAGGCGGATCACGTCGGTCGCGGGGCAGCCCGAATAGGTGGGCGTAATGTCGATTTCGATGGTGCCGTCGGCACGGGCGCGGACGTCGCGTAGGATGCCCATGTCGGCGATGGTCAGGAAGGGCAGTTCCGGATCGGTCACGCTCTCGAGCGCTGCGCGCGCCATGGCTAGCGTGGCGTCGATGCTCGTGTCCGATGCGGAGAGTGCGCTGCTCACCACGCGGCTCCCGGATGCGCGCGCGGCAGAACCTGCATCTGGGCGAGCAGGTGGCCGAGATGCTCGGTGTGCACCCCGCGGCGCCCGCCGGTGCTCATCCAGCCATCGCCCGGCATTTTCAGCGTGGCTTCGGCGATCACCTCGCGCATCGCCTCGGTCCAGCGGGGCTTGAGCGCCGAAGCGTCGAAACCGATGCCAGCCGCGATCATGGCGCGGTCTATGTCGTCCACCTCGAACATCTCGCCCGTATACATCCACACGTCGTCGAGGCCGGCCTGCATGCGCGCGTGGCTCTCGGCCGTCCCGTCGCCGAGGCGGATGACCCATTCGGCGCTGTGGCGCACGTGATAGGTGCATTCCTTTTCCGCCTTGGCCGCGACGCCTGCGATCTCGGGATCGCGCGAAGCCTTGAGCGCGCTCCAGGCCAGTTCCGCGAAGGTCGAGTAGGCGAGTTGGCGCGCCATCGTCACCGCGAAGTCCTTGTTCGGCCGCTCGACGATTTGCAGGTTGAGGTACTCCTCCGGATCGCGCAGGAAGGCGAGATCGTCCTCGCTGCGTCCCTGGCCTTCGAGACGCGCGGCGTGGGCATAAAGCGGGCGCGCCTGGCCGATCAGGTCGAGCCCTATGTTCGACAGCGCGATGTCCTCTTCCAGCGTCGGCGCGCGGCCCGACCACTCCGACAGGCGATGGCCGAGGATCAGCGACGTATCGGCGAGCCGCAGCAGATACTTCAAGTGCGCGGCTTGGTCGGGGCTCGACATGAAATGCCTTTCGCGGACGTGATGTCGTCGGCCTGCGCCTACATGTGTCCGACTTCGTCGGGGATGTCGTAGAACGTGGGATGCCGGTAGGGCTTGCGCTCTTCGGTTGAGGGTTCGATAAGGGAATCCCGCTCGTCGGGGGCCGAAGCGATGATCGCCTTGGAGGGCACCACCCAGATGCTCATGGCCTCGCCGCGGCGCGTATAGACGTCGCGCGCGTTCTGCAGCGCCATCTCGTCATCAGCCGCGTGCAGCGAACCCACGTGCTTGTGGGAGAGGCCGTTGCGGGGACGCAGGAAGACCTCGTAGAGCGGCCACAGGCTCTCGGGCTTGTTGTTCTGATCGGTCATGGGGCTCCTCCCGGAGCAAACGTTCTTCTGTTGGCTCAGGCGGCTGCAGCGCGCTTGGCCTTGCGGCGCTTGGCGGCAAAGGCTTCGGCGGCTTCGCGCACCCAGGCGCCATCGTCATGCACCTTGCGGCGCGTCTCCAGGCGCTGCTTGTTGCATGGCCCCTCGCCCTTCACGACGCGCCAGAACTCGTCCCAGTCGATGGGGCCGGTGATCCAATGCTTGCTGGCCTCGTCGTAGGTCAGGTCGGGATCAGGAATGGTGAGGCCGAGGTAGTGCGCCTGCGGCACCGTCGCATCGACGAACTTCTGGCGCAGCGCGTCGTTGGTGAAGCGCTTGATTTTCCAGCGCATGGCCTGGTCGGAATGCACGCTGTCCTTGTCGGAGGGGCCAAACATCATCACGGACGGCCACCACCAGCGGTTCAGCGCGTCCTGCGCCATGGCTTTCTGCTTCGGCGTGCCCTTCGCCAGCGTCATCATAATCTCGTAGCCCTGGCGCTGGTGGAAGCTCTCCTCCTTGCAGATGAGGATCATGGCACGCGCGTAGGGGCCGTAGCTGCAGCGGCAGAGCGGGATCTGGTTCATGATCGCGGCGCCGTCGACGAGCCAGCCGATGGCGCCGATGTCGGCCCACGACAGCGTCGGGTAATTGAAGATCGAGGAGTACTTCGCCTTGCCGGAGAGAAGCTGGCCCACGAGTTCCTCGCGGCTGACGCCCAGCGTCTCGGCGGCGCTGTAGAGGTAGAGGCCGTGGCCGCCCTCGTCCTGGATCTTGGCGAGGAGCTGCAACTTGCGCTTCAGGCTCGGCGCGCGCGTCAGCCAATTGCCCTCGGGCTGCATGCCGATGATCTCGGAATGGGCGTGCTGCGAGATCTGGCGGATGAGCGTCTGCCGGTAGGCCTTCGGCATCCAGTCCATGGGCTCGATGCGCTCTTCGGCATCGATGCGGGCCTGGAAGCGCGCAAGCAGCGCTGGATCTTCCACCGCACTCGCTGGGGCGGGGCGCTCCGTGCTCAAGGCCTGCGTATACATGCGGTCCTCCCTGGAGGGGCTGTGACGTCGGTCGCTTGGAAGCGGACTCTTAAAACGCCGCGGCGCGTGCCGCTCTCATATGTCACCAAAAATCGATGCCGACAGTAAAAACTGTAACATATGGTCTGTCAATCACCCGACTGTGCTGGTGCCAAAACGGGTCTTGAAGGCAGCGTCAGGCGCGGGGAGCGGGCCCGCCATGGCTTTGGCGTGGCCATCGAGCCAGGATTCGGAGCGGACCAGCGTCTGCCGATAGAGTTGCCGGCACAGGCGGCGGGCCTCGAAGCCCGGCCAGTCCTTCGGCAGCATCTGCCGCGGCAGAAGCGGGTCCCGCAGGATGATGCGACGGTACTCGTGGATGAGTAGAAGGCGCAGGCGGAAGGCCGAGGCATCGTCCAACGGCCCGGGGCGCGTCCCGAGGCTGCCGAACGTGTCGATGAAACGCGCATAGCCTTGTGCGACTGGGGCGAGCTGCCAGCTGCTTTCGGCGCGGCGGCGGGCCGCATCCGCCTCGCGCTCGATCCGCGCCGTGAGCCAGATGGCATCCTCGATCACGGGGAGGGCACCGGACGCAGAAGTCATAGGCTTCAGCATGACGGTGGGCGCGGTCTGGCCCCATCCGGCGGCGGACAGCATATCGCGCGCGGCCAACCGCTCGGGTGGCGCCAGCGAGCCGAGCAGGGCCAGACGCACCTCGCCATCCCACGCCGGCTCCTCGGCGTGGTAGATGCGGGCCGTCGCTTCGGCAAACTTGGTGCGACCTTCAGTGGAGAGGCGATAGAAGCTGTTCTTGCCGCTGCGGGTGCGCTCGAACCAGTTTTCCTGCACCAGCCGCGACAGGGCCGTGCGCACGAGGCCGGCCTCGATGCCGAACAGCGCCATGATCTCCAGCAGCGAGCCCAGCCACAGCGTGCCGCCGCGCGGGGCGATGGCGTCGCCGAAAACGGTGACGATCAGCGAGCCGGCCCGTAGCGGGCGCTGGCGCTCGAAGTGCGCGAGAACGCGCTCGACGGCGGAAGTCTGTGCCTGGGTCGCCATGGGTTCCGGATGGTGCTTGGGCCGGTATCAGGCCTCAATTCGTGGCCTGGGGCAACGAACTTCCTTCAGGGCCGGGCTGCGAGCAGGGGCGCGAGGGCGTCGTTCACCCCCGTGACCAGGATCTGCACGCCCACGCAGAGCAGGATGAAGGCCGCAAGGCGCGTGACGACACGCGACCTGGCCTGGCCGAGGAGTGCCACCACACGGTCCGCCGACGAATAGCTGACCCCGACGATGAGGGCGATGAGGAGCGCGGCGAGGGAACTGCCGAGGTAGAAGGCCAATACGCTCGCCCCGTTGGGCGGCCCGTTGGCGCTGAGCGCAATGGCGACGGCGATCGTGCCGGGACCGGTCGTGAAGGGCAGCGTCAGGGGGAAGAACGCGACGTCCTCCGTGCCGCCGGCGGGGGCCGCCTGTTCGGTCTTCCGGCTCTCCTGCGTTTCGGGCACCGAGAGCAACTCCCAGGCATGGGCCGCGACGACGAGCCCGCCGGCAATCCTCAATGCGCTGAGCGAGATGCCGAAAAAGCCCAGCAGCGGCGCGCCCGCCAGCAAGGCCGTCAGCATGACGATGCCCGAATAGGTCGCGACCCGCCAGGCCAGCTGCACGCGCTCCTGCCGCGTGCGCGAGGCCGTCACCTGGCTATAGATGAGCGCTCCGCCCAGCGGGTTGACGATGGAGAACAGGGCCGAGAAGGCGAGCAGAAAGCTCGCGACGGTCGCGTTGAACACGGTGTGCCTCGGTCCTCCCCCAGTAGCCGTCGATCAGCGGTACCATGCGCGAATTCGCAGCCCCTGCCCAGCCATGCGGCGGGCCATCTTTACCCGCCCTCCCGCCTGCGCTAGGCCTGTCGGCTGTGCCTTTCGACCAGCCGAGAGTTTTTGCCCCATGAGCAGCGCCCAACAGACGCTCGACAAGATCCGGACTTTTCACGCCGACCTGACCGCCATCCGGCAAGACATTCACGCCCATCCGGAACTCGGCATGGAGGAACACCGCACGGCGGATCTCGTCGCCAGCAAGCTCGCTGAGTGGGGCATCGAAGTGCATCGCGGCGTGGGTGGCACGGGCGTCGTGGGCGTGCTGCGGCGCGGAAACGGCCCGAAATCGATCGGACTGCGCGCCGACATGGATGCGCTGCCGATCCTGGAAGGCACGGGCGTCCCTTACGCGAGCAAGTTTCCCGGCAAGATGCACGCCTGCGGCCATGACGGGCACACGACGATGCTGCTCGGGGCTGCGCGCTACCTCGCCCAGAGCGAGACGTTCAACGGGACCGTCAACTTCATCTTCCAGCCGGGCGAAGAGGGCTGCGGTGGTGCCGAGGCCATGCTGAAGGACGGCCTGTTCGAGCGCTTCCCCTGCGACGTCATCTACGGCATGCACAACCGTCCGGGCGAGCCGGTGGGCAAGTTCGTGATCGCGCCGGGCACGGCCATGGCCGGCGGCGGCTTCTTCGACATCTCGATCACCGGGCGCGGCTCGCACGGCGCACGGCCCGAGGGATCGGTGGACCCCGTCATCGTTGCGAGCCAGATGGTCTCGGCGATCCAGTCGATCGTGGCGCGCAACGTGCCACCGGCCGACACCGCAGTCGTGAGCATCACGATGATCCATGCAGGCGATGCGTATAACGTGATCCCGCAGACGGCGCGGCTCGGGGGCACGGTGCGCACCATGAAGCGGGAGACGACGGAGCTGATCGAGACGTCGATGCGCCGCATCGCCAAGAGTGTCGCCGAAGGCTTCGGCGCCACGGCGGAACTCGATTTCCGCGCGCTGTTCGCGCCGCTTGTCAACGAGGCGAAGGCGACGGAGGAGGTGGCGGATGCGGCCGCCGAGATCGTGGGCGACGACAAGGTCAACCGGCGCGCACCGCCGGTCTCGGCCTCCGAGGACTTCAGTTTCATGCTGGAGAAGGTGCGCGGCGCCTACGTCAATCTCGGCAACGGCGTCGACAGCATCCCCGTGCACAATCCCGCCTACAACTTCAACGACGAGGCGATCCCCTACGGCTCGGCGCTTTATGCGCGTCTCGTGGAGCGCGAGCTGCAACGCATGCCGGGCGAGGCTTGACGCAGCGCGTCACGCCCCGCCCGTCGCAGCCTAAGCCTTCACGTGATGGCGGATGAAGGCCACGTAGCGGTCCATCCACGTCTGCAGGAACTGCCGGCTGCCCTGGCCGATGCTGCCGTCCGCTTCGAAGAAGCCGTCCTTGATCTGGATGAAGGCTTCCGGCTGCCCCATGGTCGGCACGTCGAGATAGGCGAGCACGTTGCGCAGATGCTGCTGGGCGAGCGCGGTGCCCAGCGCACCGCCCGCTCCTCCAAGAATGCCGGCAGGCTTGCCGCTCCAGGCACTCTGCCCGTAGGGCCTCGAAGCGTGGTCGAGTGCGTTCTTCAGCACGCCTGGGATAGAGCGATTGTATTCCGGCGTCACGAAGAGCAGCCCATGCGCCGCCTTGATGTCGGCCTTGAGCCGCTGCACGGACGGCGCCTGGTGCGCGTCGTCGTCTTGATTGTAGAGCGGCAGGTCGCCGATCTCGATGTGCTTGAAGGTGAAGTCGGGCGGCGCCAGCTTCTCGATGCCCTTGGCGAGCTTGCGATTGATGGAGTCGCGGCGAAGGCTGCCGACGACGACGGCGATCGAAACCTGGCTCATCTCACTCTCTCCTCTCGGGTTGATGCGGGCGGGCAAAGCTCGCGCTTCGTCTGCTCTCGTGGCTCGGATGCAAACTAACCGCTCGCGCGACACTGCCACAGCGGAAGTCCGTGCGCTGACGCACATGTGATGGCGTGACGGTCGGCGCCGCTCCGTCTCGCTTCGCGTCTGCAACGTGGAACTCGCACACTGTCACGGCGTTCGGCACAGGCACCCCCCACACCGGAGACGACGCATGGAGACTTTCAAGGAGCTGTTCCAGGACACGCTCAAAGACATCTACTTCGCCGAGAAGGCGATCCTGAAGGCGCTGCCGAAAATGGCGAAGAAGGCGAGCTCGAAGAAACTGCAGATGGCCTTCACCCGCCACCAGAAGGAAACCGAGAAGCAGGTCCAGCGGCTCGAGAACGTTTTCCAGATGATGGGTACCAAGGCCTCCGGCAAGCGCTGCCCGGCCATCGAGGGCATCATCGAGGAAGCCGAGGAGCTGATGAAGGAAGCGGGCGACGACACCATTCGCGACGCCGCGATGCTCGGCGCCGCGCAGGCCGTCGAGCACTATGAGATCTCGCGCTACGGCACGCTCGCAGCCTGGGCCGACAAGCTCGAGATGAGCGATGCGGCGGAGCTGTTGCGCGCGACGCTCGAGGAAGAGCGCGCGACCGACGACAAGCTGACGGACCTCGCCGAGAGCGAGATCAATCCGGAAGCTCTGGAAACGGACGAAGAGGACATGGACGAGGAACCCCGCCGGCGCGTGGCCGGAGGGCGGCGCCGCTGAGGCGAGCCCTGCGACGGAGTGGAGCCGAGCCCGCGTTCCTGCCCCGTAGCCTCTCAAGGAGCAGCGATATGCCGGACAGGTACTTCCTTTCGTTGATCGTCCTTCTCGCCGTGTTTCTATTGACGCTGTGGGTTGCGATCTTTCCGCATCGGGATGCTCCCTCGGGGGCAGGGCCGTCGAGTTCTCTCAGCACGCAAACCACAACGGTTGCATGATGTGCGCATGAGCTAGAAGACCTCGAAGGCCGGCGTTCGCGCCGGCCTTTTTTATGGATTGCGGAAATGGTCGTGCGGCCTAAGGTGCCGGTGGGAGCCAAAGCCGGAGTTTTCTGCATGACCTCACGCGCCGTCGAACTTGCCGCCGAGTTGATCCGCTACGACACCATCAACCCGCCTGGCAACGAAGGTGCGTGCACCGAGCATCTGCAGCGCCAATTGGAAGCCGCAGGCTTCGCGTGCGAACTCGTACCGCTCGAGCCCGGGCGTCCGAACCTCGTCGCGCGCATCGGCGGATCGCCGGACAAGAAGCCGCTCGCCTTCACCGGACACACCGACACCGTCCCCCTCGGACGGCAGCCATGGACGGTGCCGCCGCATGGCGGGCTCATCAAGGACGGCAAGCTGTGGGGCCGTGGCGCCTCGGATATGAAGAGCGGCACCGCGGCGATCGTCGCGGCCGCCATCGCCATGGCTCCGAAGCTCGCCGGCACGCCCGGCGTGGTCTTGTACATCACGGCTGGCGAAGAGGTCGGCGTGGCAGGGGCAGCGTTGCTGGCAAAGCGCGGTCTCAAAGGGGCCGCCGGCGCCCTGGTCGTCGCCGAACCCACGAGCAACAGGCCGCTGTGCGGACACAAGGGCGCATTCTGGGCGAAGGCCGTGACCAAGGGCGTGACCGCGCACGGTTCGATGCCCGAGCAGGGTGTCAATGCGGTCTACAAGGCAGCCGCAGCCGTCTCGAAGCTCGAGCACTTCGGCTTCAACATCGCGCGGCACCCGGTGATGGGGGCGCCCTCGCTCAACGTCGGCTTCGTGCACGGCGGGCTCAACGTCAATTCGGTCCCGGACCGCGCCGAGATCGGCATCGACATCCGCACGCTTCCCGGCCAGGACCACGGGCGCCTGAAGGAAGAACTGCAGAGCACGCTCGGCAGCGACGTCGAGTTGATCGTGACCGTGGAGGCCCCGAGCGTGTGGACGGATCCGGCCGATCCCTTCATGCGCGATGTCTTCGCCGTTTGCGCGGAGATGGGGCAGGCCCCCAAGGTGGAGGCCGCGCCCTATTTCACGGACGCATCCGCGCTGACGCCGGGCCTCGGCCACGTGCCGACGGTCATTCTGGGGCCGGGGCCGGCGCATCTTGCGCACCAGACGGACGAGTGGTGCGAGGTGGCCAAGATTGATGAAGCGGTTGAGATCTACCAGCGTCTGATCGCGCGCTGGTGCGGGCTCTGAACCGCCTCAGGGCACGCCTTCGACGAGCTCTTTCAGCTGGGTCGGCGTCAGGTAACCGGTCGCCGCCTGGCGCGTGCGCTTCTGGTAGTCCTTGATGGCCTCGCGGGTGAGCGGTCCGATGATGGCATCGATGGGGCCCTGATAGAGCCCGAGGCTCGTGAGCTTCGTCTGTACCCGCTTCACCTGGCGCGGGTCGAGCATGCCTTCCAGTGCCTGCAGCGTCTGCACGACGTCGTCGGGAACGGCCGGCGGTGGTGGTGTTGCGGCTGGCGGTG
>RXJK01000221.1:0-5496 GCA_003963125.1 Hyphomicrobiales bacterium | reverse complement strand
CAACCTCGGGCTTGGCCTTTGCTGCGGGTGGCGCCGTGAGCGGGACATCGGCAGGGGTGCCGATCACCGTACCCTGCTGCTGGGCGGCACAGGCCGACAGGAGTTGCTTGAGATCCGCGTTCGGCTGGCCCTGCAACAGGGCGACGATGTCCTTGCCGGCTTGTGCCGCAGACACATCGGCGCGCGACAGGGGGATCTTGGACGAGTTCGAGACGCCGATCGCGATGTTGGCGGGCAGGTCGATGCTGGCGACTGGGCGGAAATCCACCCCTTCGACGGGCTTCGCAAAATTCGGCGATGTCATCAGGAAGCAGATGCCAGCGGCCTTGGCGCCGGCGGTGATCTGGGCGACGTTCGATACCGAAAGTGCCCGCGACAGCAGGTCGGTCGAGCGCTCGATGACGGCGTTGGTCGGCAGGAAGAACGTCTGGCCAGAGGCCGAAAGGCCATGCCCCAGGATGAAGACGACGGCCACCCGCGCACCGTTGGACTTGGCGACGAAGTCCCGCAGGGCGGCGCGGGCGGCGGCATTCGCGGGGTTTGTTACCAGGGAGACATCGAAAGCGCGCGCTTTGAGTAAACTGGCGATCTCCTGGGCTCGGCCCGCGCCGATCTCCGAAGCCTTGTAGCTGGCGTAGTCCTCAGCCGAAAGGATCAGCGCGACGTTGCCGGCAGGGGATTGCGCACGGGCCCAGGGGGCAGTGACGAAGCTCATTGTAACGAGCGCAAGAACCGCAGCCATGGCCCTCGACCATGACAGCGGAGTCGTCCGGGTATTCGACTCGACAGACACTGGGCGATCCCCTAACGATGAGGCCACTGCGACCGCAAACCGCATGCTGAGCATCGTATAACGAACCACGGTCAAAGGCGAGATAGCACGATGGGTCTGCAGCTCAAATTCAATATCATCCTTGCCGCGTGTTTCGTCGTCGGTCTCGCCGTCTCCTCGGTGCTTTTCTACCAGGTGTCCAAGTCCGAGGCGATCGAGCAGCTGCAATCCCAGATCGATGTGATGCGCTCGCAGGCCCTGTCGGTGCGCAAGTACACGAGCGACGAGATCCAGCCGCTGCTGGCCGACCAGTCGGCGGTGCAATTCCTGCCCCAGTCGATCCCATCGTTCTCGGCACAGACTGTTTTTCGGAACTTCCGCGCGAGCTTCCCCGACTTCTTCTACAAGGAGGCGGCGCTCAACCCGACGAACCCGGCCGACCTCGCCAAGGATTGGGAGGTCGACATCATCGAGATGCTGCGCAAGAACCCCAACGTCGAGCGCGACATCCGCATCCGCGATACGCCAGCGGGGGCCTTCTACACGGTGACGTACCCGCTCGTCATCCGAAACAAAGATTGTCTCATCTGCCACTCCACGCCGGAGGCCGCGCCGGCCTCCATGGTCGCCCTCTACGGCAACAAGAACGGCTTCGGCTGGAAGCTCGGCGAGACCATCGGGGCGCAGATCTTCTCCGTTCCCATGAGCATCGCGTCGAACAAGATCTGGCGCAGCTTCGGGCTGTTCCTCGGGATCACGAGCTTCATCTTCCTCGTTCTGATTGTGCTGCTCGACATCCTGCTCTACCGGATGGTGATCCAGCCGGTGCGGGCGATGGCCTCGACGGCCGAACAGGTCAGCCTCGGCGAGGCGGACGTGGCTGAATACGAATACAAGAGCCCCGACGAGATCGGCTCGCTTTCGAAATCGTTCAATCGCATGCGGCGCAGCCTCGACAGCGCGCTCAAGATGCTCGAGACCGCCTGAGCCTCGGCTCTTGCGGGACCGGTCGGCAGGTGAAGGTCAATGGCAGACGAGCCAAACGGCGACTTCACGAAACCAGCCCCCAACCGGCTGGTGCCGCCGATTGGCCATATCGGCAAGTATCGCGTCGACCACATCATCGGCCAGGGCGCGGTCGGCATCGTCTACAAGGGCTACGACGAGCAGATCGAGCGCGAGGTCGCCATCAAGGCGCTGCAGCCGATGATCCTCGCAGATCTGACGGCCAGCGCCGATGCGCTGCGGCGCTTTGCGACCGAGGTGCGCTCCGCCGGCCGCTGCCTGCATCCCAACATCGTGACGGTTTTCGACTACGTGGAGGAGAACGGCGCGCCGCACATCGTGATGGAGTACGTGCCCGCTGGCACGCTGGAGAACGTGATCAATTCCGGCGTCCGGTTGCCGTTGCGGCAGGTGGGCGAGCTGATGGCGCAGGTGCTGCTCGCCCTCGAGCACGCGCATGCCAAGGATATCGTCCACCGCGACGTGAAGCCCAGCAACATCCTCTGCTACTCGTCGTCGTCCGTGAAGGTCGCCGACTTCGGCATCGCCCAGATCAATACGCTGAACCTGACGAGCACGGGGCGCTACGGCATCGTCGGCACGCCGCACTACATGGCCCCCGAGCGGTTTCTCGGCCGGCCTGACGATGCGCGCGGCGATCTCTATTCCGCCGGCGTGATCATGTTCCAGCTCCTGACCGGGCAGCGCCCGTTCCAGGCGACCGATACGCACGAGCTGATGAACAAGGTGATCAACGAGGCCCCCACGAAGCCACGGGCGCTGCGGCCGGAACTGTCGGTGGGTATCGAAGGCGTCGTGCTGAAGGCGCTGGCACGCAATCCGGAGGATCGCTTCCAGTCTGCCCGGGAGTTCCTCGACACGCTGCGCGCGGCCGTGAAGACGGACGTGAGCGACACCAAGCCGACCATGGACCTCACGCAGTATTCGACGATGACGAGCGTGCCGGTTGGGCCGGGCTCGTCGCGGCCGAACATGAGCCAGACCATGGCCGAGAAGCTGGCACCGGGCACGATCACCGCGCTCGAGCAGGCGCTCGCGCGCTCCGTCGGTCCGATCGCCAAGGTGGTGGTGCGGCGGGCGGCGGCAGAAGCGCTTGATGCCAACCAGTTCCTCGATGAATTGACGAAGTCGCTCAAGTCCGACGTCGAGATCACCGACTTCCGGCGCCTCGCCGAGGAGAAGCTGATCGAGGACGGCGGGATCGCCGCGGTGCGCATCGAATCCGAGGTCGGGTCGTCGGAGGCGCAGGCGGTGACGGCGGCGCTGCTGCCGATCCTCGGGCCGGTCGCCCGGACGCTCGTGACGCGGCTCACGAAATCGGCCGTGGGCCGGGACGATTTCTACCAGCGTCTCGCCAAGCACGTGCCGAAGGCGGAGGACATGGCGAAGATCCAGGAGATCGCCGTCAAGTTCCGCCCCAAGCGCTGAATTCCGGTCGAACTTCGCCCGGCATTATGCGGCGCCGGCCTTCGGGACCCGCTTGGCGGATAAAAGGCTCGCGATCCATGCCGCTGCAGGCCAGAGCAGGGCCGCGATGGTCATGGCGGCAAGGACCGCCGCAACCGGGCGGTTGAAGAAGGGCAATATGCTGCCGTCCGACTTGATCAGCGACGTGACGAAGTTCTGCTCCACCATCGTGCCCATGACGATGCCGAGCACCATGGCAGCGAAGGGATAGCCGAAGCGCTCCATGACGTAGCCGATGGCACCGAAGGCCGCGACTGTCAGCACCGCAAACAGATTGTTGCCGGTGGCGAAGGCGCCGACCGCGCACAGGACGATGATTACCGGCATGACGGCGGCCCGCGGCGCGCGCAGCACCATCGCCGCGATGCGGATCATCAAGATGCCGAGCGGGATCATGATGATGTTGGCGATGATGAAGATGATGTAAAGCGCGTACATGCTGGAGGCCCGCTCGGTGAAGAGCGTCGGGCCGGGATTGAGGCCCTTCATGTACAAGACGCCGATGGCGATGGCCGTGATGGTGTCGCCGGGAATGCCGAAGAGCAGCGATGGCACCCAGCCTGAGGCGAGGCTCGCGTTGTTGGAGGCACCCGCCTCGATGAGGCCTTCGGGATGCCCGGTGCCGAACTTCTCCGGTTCCTTCGAGAAGCGCTTCGACATCGAGTAGCTGACCCAGGCCGCCATGTCGGCGCCGGCGCCGGGCAGCACGCCGATGATGATGCCGACGATGTTGCCGCGCACCTGCGGGGCGACGTACTGCTTGGTGAGGGCCAGTTGTCCGGCGAGGATACTGCCGAAGCGGCGGTAAGGGAGCTTGGGCGGCTCCGGGGTCAGCATCGCGCGCATCACTTCCGATACCGCGAATACGCCGACGAGGGCCGGGATCGGCTCGATGCCGCTCAGCAGGTCCGTCAGACCGAAGGTGAAGCGCGGCGTGCCCGCCGGGTTCTCGATGCCGACGCAGCTCACGAGCAGGCCGATGAGCATGCTGGCGATTGCCTTTACCGGTGAGGAGCGCGCCACCATGGTCGCGCACATGAGGCCCAGAAAGGCCAACCAGAAGTACTCGAAGGTGGAGAACTGCAGCGCCATCTCGGCGAGCGGTGGCGCCAGCGCCATTAGTGACAGCGTGCCGGCGATGCCGCCGAGCGCGCTGAACCACACGCAGATACCGAGGGCCAGTTCCGGCTGGCCCTTGCGCGTCATGGCGTAGGCTTCGTCGGTGTAGGCGGCGGAAGCGGGTGTACCGGGAATGCGCAGCAGGGCGCCCGGGATATCGCCGGAGAAGATCGCCATGGCGGAGGCGGATATGATCGTGGCGATGGCGGCGATCGGTGAGAGATAGAACGTCACGGGCACCAGCAGCGCCGTTGCCATCGTGGCGGACAATCCCGGCAGCGAGCCGACGACGAGCCCGTAGATCGACGACAGCACGATGGCGATGATGACGTCGGTCTGCAGCACCATCCTGAAGGCTTCGAGAAGGGTGCTCATCATGGCAGGCCGATCCAGGGCAGGGGCAGGAAGCCCGACGGCAGGGGCACGCGCAGCAGCTTGACGAAGATCATGTTGACGAACAGCGGCGCCGCGATCGCCATCGGCAGCGCCAGCCGCACGCGGCCGCCGAGCGCCAAGGAGGCGCAGAAGACAATGACGGCCGCCGTCGGCAGGAACCCGATCCGGTCGACGGCGAGATAATAGAAGACCAGCAGCAGAGGCGGCACCAAGACGAACGCCTGCCGCCAGAGCGGCATGTCCTGATGCGAGAGCCCCTGGTCGGCCTCGAACTCGCTCGTGATCTTGGCGAGATCTGCCTCCGCTTCCTCCTCGAACTGGTGGCCTACGCCGAGCGCGATCAGGGCACCGCAGAGCACGAGGCCGATGCCCACGACCATGGGGAACACTTCCGGGCCGATCTGCTGGCCAGGGACGGGAGGCAAACGCGACCCGCCCCAGGCGGCCAGCGCGCCGAGCACGACCATGAACAATCCCGTCAGGCGGTCGGCGAGCATGGTGCGAAGGCTTTTCGAGAAAGTGCTGTTTGCATGACGTGGTCGGTTTGGGGCGCGCGTTGTGTCTGCGCGCGAGTGAGACCTAGCCCTTGGCGAGGCCCGCCGCCTTCATCGCGACACCCATCGCCTTGTTGCCTTCGTCCATGAACTTGCCGAAGCCCGGACCGTCGGCCCAGCGGACGCCGAAGCCGCGGCTCGCCATGAACTCCCGGAATTCCG
>RXJK01000192.1 GCA_003963125.1 Hyphomicrobiales bacterium | reverse complement strand
TGACCACAGGATGTCGCTGCGGCCATCGCCGTTGAAGTCGCCCATCAGAGGCGTGTAGCCGGCCGCGACACCGCCGATGTTGTGCCACGTGTAGCCGCCAGCGGGGTTGAGTTCATAATACGAAATTGACCGTGTCGCGGAGTTAAACCAGATGACGTCGGAGGTGCCATCACCTGAAATATCACTCCTCGCAGCGTCGCGAAGCGCGACGGTCTTATCCAAGAAGTGGACCTTCTCGACCCCGGTCACATTCCATGTAATGCCCGTACTATTGTCGCTTATCAGCCAGGATCCGTTGGAGACTTGAGACTTTGTCGCGCTGATCGAAAACGTATTCGAAAGGTCGAGGGTGTCGACGCCCCCTCCTCCGTCAACATTGACCCTCCCGACGACGCCAAGCCAACTCGAAAAACCGATTGTGTCGTTGCCCGCACCGGCAACCACACGAGGGTGATAACTGTCCGCGTTTAGAATGTCGTTTCGGCCGGTGCCCAGCCCCAGGTCAGCCGCGATAGCCAAATCCAGCGCGCTCGGTGCAACCCGCACACCTGCGGTCGCGACCGCATCCATCAGATCCGGGATCCCCTGCAGGACGTGGTAACTATAATACACGTTGTCGAGCGGCACGGCGGAGCCGTACAGCACCTCTGCGTTCTGGCCGACAAACTCTGGCGCACCAGAGTTGGGATCAACATACAAATCAAAGGGGCTCTCATAACTCCCGTAATTGACGCTTCTCGTATCCGAGAGGTAGCCACTAAATCCAAATGCATGATACAATTCATGCATTAGAACAGTCTTCAAGTCATTCATGTTCGCAGGAACTGCAGCAGACGAGCCGTCAGTCAGCGCATTTTTGTCGATCCACGTCGAGCTACCAAGCTTATCCGTGTTAATGTAGACGATCGCGTCGGCTCCACTCCCGTTGGGATTGGTGCCGGTCCGCAACTCATAGGCGATCGTCGGTTCCTCGAGCATGTAACCGGCGTAGGGCGTGGTCCCAACATATTGGCGCGCTCCGGGACGGGCAGCGGCAATTGTTCGCGGATCGGATGAAACTGCATTCGCCGCGAGTTGCGCCGTGGTCATCAGATGAACCTCGATATTGACGTTCGCTGAGCCCGCTAAGACGGCGGCCCAAGAATTGATCGCAGATGTCATGCAGTTAAGGACATCCGAGACCGTGCCAATCGTGGAGTTACCGGTCCACGACGCCTCATTGAAAAGCGAGTAGTTGGCAGCAATGGTCATCTCTGTCTCCATGCCTACGGGCAATCACAGCCTAAAATAAGTGCATGATGCAGGCAACAAATTGGGCAGTCTGAGCCATGTGGGAGCGTACGGTAGAGGCGAACATGCATGCCAGCCGGCGGCGCCCGAGGAAGTCGAGAGCAGTTTATTATTCTATAGGTCCCGCCCACTTAAGCGTTTGGGCGATGAACATCGGATCGGTATCGGCGGGCTACACGCCATTCGTCCGGGTGTTCTCAGGCGATGGGACGAGCGACATCGCCTGGTGGAACCAGTCGAGGGGCGGTCAGCTATTACGTGATAGATGTGAGCAACGGCTGCTACACTTGGCACAACATCGGCGGCGTCGGGGCGGGCTTCACTCCCTTCGTCGGAGACTTCAACGGAGACGACAGGGCTGATATTGGCTGGACCAATGGCTCTTCGGTCTCCTACTACGACATCAATCCCGCTGGTGGATACACTTGGCACAACGTCGGCGGAGTCGGGGGCGGGTAAATTTAAATAACTCTTTAGATCAAGGCGCTAGCGCCTTCTTCGAGATGGACGAGTAACGCCCAGCCCGGAGATGGCGCAACTCCCAAACCGGCCATCCCCGCCCGTTGGCGTTTAGCAGGGCGGCGGCATCGAGTAATACGGTTCGTGATGCTATCATTCATGCTCACCGGCAATGGCGCCGAACGTGCGGATCGACAATAGCGCATCCGCTTGGTAAGGATGATCGAGTTTGCGAAGACAAGTTGAGATTTCGAGCATTGGCATAGCGCATGGCAAGAACTCTTTCCTTCACTGACTGGCTCGGCTCGGCGGACGCTGCGGATTATTATAGTTTTACGCTCAACCAGCCCACGTCAATAACCATCAAGAGCTCCGGAATCAATCAGGGACCAGTGATAGAGTTCCTAAATTCAGCGGGTTCGCTTTTCACGTATTTTACCGGAAGCGCATATGTCTACAATCTGCCTGCGGGCACCTATTACATCGAAGCGACATCGAACCCGGACATCAGCTACAGCTTTTCTCTAACGGCCAAGACGATCGCTGACAAAGGTGGCGCCACGCTCGCACTTGCCAACGACCTGGGGCCGCTTTCGACCAGCGTCCAATCGATCAGTGATTGGATCGGCGGCGCCGATCCGAATGACTATTATAGCTTCACGCTTTCCGGTGCCACGACCGTCAACGTGTCACTTTCGGGTGTGGTGCAACCGGAGAGTCTGAAGCTGCTGAGTTCGGCGGGCAATCAGATCGCCAGCTCTGGGGCAACCGTCCTCAGCAATGGATCAATCACTCAGAACCTCGCGGCTGGTACATATTACATCGCGGTGCAAAGCGGGGGCACTCTCACGATCCCCTATGAGTCGGCCTACACGCTCTCGTACTGGACAGGAATGCCGACGGTCGGATCGTCGAATTTGGACGGTGCAGGAAATACTCTCGCGGCCGCGAACAACATCGGGATTCTTTCGTCGGCTACCTTCGCAGATTGGGTCGGGTCAACCGACACGGACGACTACTACAAATTCACGGTCAACAGCGTGTCGGCCCTGTCTCTTCAGTTGTCTGGACTCAGCACAAACACCCAGCTCAAACTTCTAGATTCCGCCGGAAGCACGATTTCAAGCACCACCGGCGGCGTGAACTCATTCGGTTCGCTCCTCGCCAACATATCCGTCGGCACATACTACGTCGATGTCTCGTCATCGATCAGCACTGGCTATAATTTGTCGATGGCTGCGACTGCCATACCTGATAGCGCGGGCAATAGCCTCGCGGCGGCCCGCAACATCGGCGCGCTCGGAGCGCAGCAGGTCTTCACCGATTGGATCTCGTCCGTCGACACAGATGATTATTACAGCTTCACAGTTTCCTCCACGACTGCTGTAGATCTGGAACTGTATGGCCTGACGGCGTCGAGCACATTGCGTCTGCTAGACATTGGCGGCTCGCAGCTGTCCAGCACAACCGGCGATGCTCATAACTACGGTGCAATAAAGCAGACCATTGCAGCTGGTACCTACTACGTAGACGTACGCTACTACGGAGGTGAAAACGCCACGAGTTACATCGCCTCAGCGTCCGGAACGACCGTGCCGGACAACGCGGGCAACACGCTGGGAACCGCGCGTGTGCTCGGTGCCATGTCCTCCACCCCCCAGACCTTTACCGACTGGGTAGGCAACGCTGATCAAGATGACTACTACAAGTTTACGTTATCAAGTGCGACAACGATCAACATCCTGCAGTCCGGGCCTGCGGGCATCGACCAGCCCACATCAAAGATTACGCTCCTGCAGTCCGACGGCACAAATATTCAATATCAATACGGTCAACTCTCGAGCGATGCATCCCTCATCTATAATCTCGCCGCGGGTGACTATTTCGTCGATGTGAGTGCGAATTCGGGCGACACGGCCTATACGCTCTCTCTCTGGACCGGTAACCCCTCGGTTGGAACATCGGCCTCAGATGGGGCGGGCAATACGCTCGCGACTGCGCGTTCGGTGGGTACGTTGGGCGCGACGCAAAGGTTCGCCGATTGGGTCGGCAGCACCGATACCGACGACTACTACCAGTTTACGCTCGCCGACACGTCGTCGATAAGCTTGCTTCTGAGCGGTGTCTCTGCGGCGACTCGCTTGTATCTCGAGCGCGCGAACGGACAGTTGATCGCGAGTTCCTCGGCCACGTCCAACCTTGACGGCTCACTGGTCTACGATCTGGCGGCGGGAACCTACTTCGTAGATGTTCTGCAATATGGCGGCGACACTGGTTACAACGTGTCGATGTCCGCAACTCACCTCGCAAACTTTGCCGGCACGTCGGCCGCAACGGCGCCCAGCCTCGGAAATTTAAATGGCATAGTAGCCAGCGACGTCACGGGCGATGGGACTAGTGACATCGCCTGGTTTAGTTCAAGCGCCAACGCGATCAGCTTCTACCAGATGAACCCACTGGGCGGCTACACGTGGCACAACATCGGCGGTGTGGCGGCCGGCTACACGCCTCTGATGGGCGACTTCAACGGCGATGGCCGCAGCGACATCCTGTGGTCAAACGGCACCAGCGT
>RXJK01000251.1 GCA_003963125.1 Hyphomicrobiales bacterium | reverse complement strand
GACTACAAGGCCCGCCACGCCTCGACGCTGCTGGTTTTCGACGCCGTCGAACAGGCGCTGGCCGAGGCAGAGGCGAAGCAAGCCGAAAGCGCACAGTTGGCCTAGGCCTGAAGGGGCTGTCAGGGCCGGCCCGGAGCGAAGCAGACGACCCCATGCGCCGACTGGCCCAGACCCTCGCGAAGGCCCCCGTCCACGCCTATCGCTACACCTTGAAGCCCATCGTCGGCTGGGAATGCCGGCACCTGCCGTCCTGCTCGGAATATGCCCTCGACGCCATCGACCGCAACGGCGCCTGGCGGGGAAGCTGGCTGGCACTGTCCCGCGTCTGCCGGTGCCACCCGTGGGGAACGAGCGGCTTCGATCCCGCGCCCGATATCCGCGCCGAGCACCATCCGCTGCGCCCCTGGCTCTACGGCCGCTGGACGTCCCGTAGCGCTTCAGTTCGTCAGGCGGGCTAGGCGTTCGTCCGCTTCGGGAGCCCCCAAGAGCTTGGCGCGCTCGTACCAGTGCCGGGCGTCGGCCGGTGAGGGCACCACGCCTTGTGTGCCGAGGCGCGAAAGCTCATTGGGATCGAAGGTGGCCGCCAGCCGCAGCGCGCCGAGCGCGAGCCCTGCGTCGGCGGCCCGTTGGAAGAACTGCCGGGCGATGGCGACGTTGCCGCTTTCGAGATAGCGGTCGCCTTGGACCACGAGCTTTTCGGCACGCTGCCGCTCTTCGGCGGAGAGGCGTGGCCGCGGCGGCGCCGCTTCCACCGGCGGCGGCGGTGGAGCAACGGCCCGCTCGGCCGCTTGCGGAGGCGGCGGCGGCGCAGGCGGCTTGGCGATGTCGAGCGTGAGCAGCGTCGTCGTTTCCGCCAGCACGACGCCATCGGCCGACACCAGTTGCACCGTGAGCGGCGCACGGCCCGAGAGCCCCTGCGGCAGCGTCGCCTTGAGGCTCGCCAGCGCGCGCAGCGGCACCGCCCAGACGCCCAGCGCCACGGCATAACCATCGCTCAGCGAGCCGGCCTCGGGCAGTCCACGGATGCGCACGAACGAGTTCGGCGGCAGCGCCTCTATGGGCGAGACCTCGAACTCGAGCCGCGCCTGTCCCGTTTCGAGCGGCGCGATGGTGGCGGGCGCCACGATGCGCAACGGCGTGCCTCGGTCGAGGCTGCCCGTCGACTGCGCGTCGATCTCGGCGGGATGCAGCAGCGCGGCGAGCGCGACGAGCCCCGCAAGGCAGTACGCCGCTCGTGGTCGCGGGCGCACCGCAGGACGCGCGACGCCGGATCCCTTCGAAGCTTCCACGCCTCCCCCTCTCTCGCGCTTGCGCGGGCGACTGAGCCGTTTCCCCTTATTGTTGTTGCGTGCGGCCGCGCGTGCGGGTCCACTCGATGAATTGCTGGAAGAGGCGCTCCTGCTCCGCCGTATCGTTGGGCGCAATCCGCGCCGCCTGCACGCGGGCGAGCGAATTGTCGACGAGCACCGGCTGGCTTTCGGCGATCTGGCGCAGCTTTTCCTCGGCGAGGCTGTAGCGGGTCCAGCCCGGCACTTTCGCCGCGAGATTGATGCTGCGCCACTTCGGGTGATAGGGCGGCTCCTGGAAGTTGCGGAAGCGATCGAAATAGAAGTCGATGAAGCGCTGCACACGCCTGTAGCGGTCGCTGTCCTTGGGCCAGTTGAATACGGCGAGCACGGCCTGCACGCCGATGCCTTCGACCGTTTCGCCCGGCGGCACGTAGCCCGGATAGTCCTCGCTGGTGAACGAGGAGGGGACGTAGAGGTCGTCGAACTTCTCCAGCGGGATCGGCAGGAAATGGAAGCCGAAGTCGTTCTTCACCTTGGTGAAGAGGTCGTTGGGCTTGCCGACCGTATGCACGAGCGCGGCGATCTCGCCCGTCTTCATCTTCTCGATGGCGATGGCGTTGTTGACGAAGACGGGCTCCACCTTCACGCCCATGCGCTGGAACAGGATCGGCGCCGTCACCGACGGGCCAGCGCCCGGCGTGTGGAAGCTCACCCGCTTGCCTTCGAGATCCTTGAAGCTCTTGATCTCGGGCCGCACCAGCACGTGGATCTCGGAGATGTACATTTCCGAGATGAAGTGCACGCGCTTCTCGATGTTGGAGATCTTCTCCACGGTGCGGAAGTGCTCGAACACGTCGGCGTGCGTGATGGCGATATCGATGCCCTTGAGGTAGAGCAGGTCCTTGACATTGTCCGTGGCGCCCGGCGTGACCATCGGCAGAACGCGCAGGTCGTCCGTTCCGTTGAGGTTGCGCGCGATCTCGGAGGCAAAGCGCAGGAACGTGCCTTCGGGCAGGCCACCGGCGAGCCCCACCGTCCAGTTGTTGATCTTGGCGACGATGGCCCCTTCGCCGAGGTAGACCGACGACGGCACGGGGATGCCTTGCGCCTTCCGCCGCGCCTCGGCCTGGGCGACGATGTCCCACGGCGCCGAGGACTGTGCACGCACCGCGGCGGGCGACAGGGTGGAGAGCGCCACGGCGGCAAGAGCGATGGGCGCCTTGAACTTTCCGAAAAACGTCATGCTGTTCCCCCGATGCGATCCGCTGCGGTGCTCGGGTCGATGTCGCGCTTCGGGCTGCACGAGCGGCAGCACGCGCGCATGGGACCATGCACCGTTCTGCTGCCGACAGTGGCGTCGGCAGGCGTGGAAGCTGTTCAGTCAGATTGGGCAGACGAAAATGAGAGATCGGGCTCCCGCAAGCACCGTCACTCCGCCCGCTTCATGGTCGCCTTGCAGGGGAGACTTTTTTGCGGCTCAATTGGGGAATTGTGCGGGCATCGAGCATTTTGCGCGATGCGCGCGCGTCAGCGGCGGCCGAGACGTTGCAGGCGCTGGCGCGCTTCGGCCGCACCGAGTTGCGCGGCACGCTCATACCAGCGGCGGGCTTCCCCGTCGTCGGCATAGGCGCCGCGGATGTTGAGCCTCTCGAGTTCGGCAGCCTCGTAGGTCCCGCCGAGCGCCAGCGCCGCTTCGGCGAGCCCCGCGTCCGCCGCCTTTTCGAAGAACAGGCGTGCCTCGGACACGTTGGCGTCTTTCAGGTGATCCTGCCCCCGCTTGAGCAGCCGCGTCGCGCGCTCGTGCTCGTCGGGCGTGAGCGCCGGGCGCATTGGCGGTGGCGGCGGCGGCACGGCGAGCGGCGTCGTGCGCATGATGGTCGCCGAGGGCGGTGTGCCGCTGGCAGCCTGCGGCATGCGCCCGACCATCAGCGCGGTCTGCGTCTCGGCGAGAACGACACCATCGACGCTGACGAGCGATATCGTGACGTCCGAGCGGCCTTCCGTGCCCATGGGCACGCTGATCTTGAGGTTGCCGAGCGCGGACAGGGCGACGGCCCACGATCCGGGCCCGATCGCATAGCCCTCGGTGAGCGCCGCGGTCGGCGGCAGCCCGCGCAGACGGAGGAAAGCATTCCTCGGGACGGCCTGGGCGGGCGAAATGGCAATCGCCATCGGCGTCTGGCTTGGTGCCTCCACAGCCATCACCTTCGGCACGGCAAGAGTAATTTCCTGCGCCCGTGCGGGCATACACGCCATCAGGATCGCGATGGCCGCGAACGCAGCCGCCAGCCAGCCCGCGCCGCATCCGCGCTGCCCTCGAAGTCCCCTTGTCCCCGTCGTCGACATCGTCGGCTCGTGTCGGCTACCGCTTCTGCTGTGATTTGTGCCATTCCATGAAGTCGCGGAACAGCTTCTCCTGCATGGCGGGATCGTTGGGCGCGGCCTTGGCGGCCTGCGCGCGCACGAGGCTCGGGTCGATGACCACGGCCGTCGTCGCTTTCGGCGGCTTGGCGAGCCATTCCTCCGCGGCCGGGAAGCGTTTCCAGTTGCGCAGCGTGGCGCTGAGGTTTGTCTCGCGCCATTTCACGTGCCGCGGCAGGCGCTGGAACTCGGCGAACTTGCTGAAGAACGTCTCCGTGAAGAGGGCGACGCGGCGGTAGCGATCGGTGTCGCGCGGCCAGTTGTAGGCGGCGAGCACGGCGCCGACGGCGACCGTCTCGACCGACTGCCCTTTCTCGATCAGGTTCGGGTAGTCGTCGTTGGTGAGCTTGGCCGGGAAGTAGTCGTTCTCGAGCACTTCCGTGTAGGGCACGGGCAGCAGCGTCATGCCGGGCTCGAGTTTGAACTTGGCGAACGA
>RXJK01000155.1:4466-7117 GCA_003963125.1 Hyphomicrobiales bacterium | reverse complement strand
CGCACCAGCATCAGGCCGTGATGGAGATGGAGCGGGCGGACGTGGCGGCCGGCACGGTCGTGCAGGTGTTCCAGGCCGGTTATACGATCGAGGAACGCGTCCTCCGCCCGGCCATGGTCGCCGTGTCGAAGGGCGGGCAGAAGGCCGCCGCGCCGCAGCCGGCTCCCGAGGCCCCGCCGGCGTCCTGACCCGGATCAGCCGACCTTGCGCAGCGTCAGGTTGATGCGCCCTCCGGGCGCTAACCCTGAATCGGCAAGGAGTGTCGACGTGCCCGGATGGACGCGGTCTATGCCGTGATAGGCGAGCCGCGCCGGCCCTCCCAGCACGAACACGTCGCCGGACTTGAGGCGGACCCGGGCCTTGGGGCCCGTCCGTTCGAGCCCGCCCACGTGGAAGGTCGCTGCGTCGCCGAGCGAGATGGACACGACGGGGGCCGAAAAATCCTTCTCGTCCGCGTCACGGTGCGACCCCATCCGTGTCCCCTCCGCATAGTAATTGATCAGGCAGGCCTCTGGCGGCGGTCCGCCGCCCGACGCCTCCCGCCACAGGTCGAGGAGCAGCGGCGGCATCGGCGGCCAGGGCTTTCCCGTCTCCGGGTGCGTGGCCTGATAGCGATAACCGCCCGCGGCATCCGAGACCCAGCCCAGCGTCCCGCAATTGCTCATGCGCACGGAGAACGGCTTGCCCGTCCGCGGCATGCGCGGCACGAACAGCGGCGCCAGATCCAATATCCCCTTGATATCCTTCGCCAGCGCAAGCTGAGCCTGTACGTCGAGCCGGCCTTCGAGGTGCACGGCACCCGCGGGAAGATGACCAGCCTGCCTCTTGAGATCTTTCTGCATATTCCTTCGCCCAAGCCCTTGCGCCCCGTTGCAGCGTCTGGGACACCCACCTATATACCGGCCACAAACAACGTAGCTCTAGGGGACCGTTGCCTTGGGGGCCGTTAGCCGGCCGACGGGGGAGCTGGACGCCGGGAAATCGGGTCCGGACGGTCTGCCGCAAAAAAGAGGACTTGCAACATGGCTAAAGTGATCGGCATCGACCTTGGCACCACCAATTCCTGCGTGGCCGTCATGGAGGGGACCAAGCCGAAGGTCCTGGAGAATTCCGAAGGCGCCAATACAACCCCGTCCATCGTCGCCTTCACCAGCGACGGCGAGCGCCTTGTAGGTCTGCCGGCCAAGCGCCAGGGCGTGACCAACCCGATGAACACCCTCTTCGCCATCAAGCGCCTGATCGGCCGTCGCTTCGACGACCCGATGGTGGAGAAGGACAAGAAGCTCGTCCCCTACAAGATCATCAAGGGCCCCAACGGCGACGCGTGGGTCGAGTGCGACGGCAAGCAGTATTCGCCGGCGCAGATCTCCGCGTTCATCCTGCAGAAGATGAAGGAAACCGCCGAAGCCAAGCTCGGCGAGCCCGTCACGCAGGCCGTCATCACGGTTCCCGCCTACTTCAACGACGCCCAGCGTCAGGCGACGAAGGACGCCGGCAAGATCGCCGGCCTCGAAGTGCTGCGCATCATCAACGAGCCGACGGCTGCCGCGCTCGCCTACGGCCTCGACAAGAAAAAGGCGTCGAGCACGATCGCGGTCTATGACCTCGGCGGCGGCACGTTCGACATCTCCGTGCTTGAGATCGGCGACGGCGTTTTCGAGGTGAAGTCGACCAACGGTGACACCTTCCTCGGCGGCGAAGACTTCGACATGCGTCTCGTCGAGTATCTCGCGACCGAGTTCAAGAAGGAGAACCAGATCGATCTAAAGGGCGACAAGCTTGCCCTGCAGCGCCTCAAGGAGGCCGCCGAGAAGGCGAAGATCGAACTGTCGTCCTCGCAGCAGACCGAAATCAACCTGCCCTTCATCTCGATGAACCCGCAGACGCAGTCCCCGCTGCATCTGACGATGAAGCTCACGCGCTCCAAGCTCGAGAGCCTCGTTGACGATCTCATCGAGAAGACCAAGGGCCCTTGCCTGCAGGCGCTGAAGGATTCCGGCCTCAAGGCGGCGGACATCGACGAGGTCGTGCTCGTCGGCGGCATGACGCGCATGCCGAAGGTCCAGCAGATCGTGAAGGAGTTGTTCGGCAAGGAGCCCCACAAGGGCGTCAACCCGGACGAGGTCGTGGCCGTCGGCGCGGCGATCCAGGGCGGCGTGCTCAAGGGCGATGTCAAGGACGTGCTGCTTCTCGACGTGACCCCGCTGTCGCTCGGCATCGAGACGCTGGGCGGCGTGTTCACGCGCCTCATCGACCGCAACACCACCATCCCGACCAAGAAGAGCCAGGTGTTCTCCACGGCCGAGGACGGGCAGAATGCGGTGACCATCCGCGTCAGCCAGGGTGAGCGCGAAATGGCGGCCGACAACAAGCTGCTCGGTCAGTTCGATCTCGTCGGCATCCCGCCCGCACCGCGCGGCGTGCCGCAGATCGAAGTCACCTTCGACATCGACGCCAACGGCATCGTGCACGTGTCGGCGAAGGACAAGGCCACCGCCAAGGAGCAGTCGATCCGCATCCAGGCTTCGGGCGGTCTCTCCGATGCCGACATCAAGCGCATGACTGAGGAGGCCGAGCGCTTCAAGGACGACGACCGCAAGAAGCGCGAACTGGTCGAAGCCAAGAACGGCGCCGACAGCCTGATCCACTCG
>RXJK01000155.1:438-4416 GCA_003963125.1 Hyphomicrobiales bacterium | reverse complement strand
GAGGCGCTCTACGGCAACCAGCAGCCGGGCGCAGGTCCGGCCGGTGAGCCGGGTGCCGAAGCTAAGAAGCCGGGCGACAACGTCGTCGACGCCGACTTCGAAGAGGTCAAGGACGACAAGAAGAAGTCGGCCTGAGTTGTGTTGGGTCCGCGCGGCGCCGATTTCGGTTGCCGCGCGTGATCCGATTGTGAAAAAGTCTGTGCCTGGGGTGTTGACCCCGGGACGGCTGCGCGAGCGTCCCCGCCAGAGCCTTGGCGGCCAATGGCTACAAGGCTGCAAGAAGTGCTGTGGGCGGGGGTGACGCACCGAGGGCGTCGAAGGCCAGGGGCGGCGCAGCGAAGGAACGTCGATTTTCATGGCCAAGCGCGACTACTACGAAGTTCTGGGCGTGACCCGGTCCGCCGGCGAGCAGGACCTGAAATCCGCCTTCCGTCGCCTCGCCAAGGAATGCCACCCCGACCGGCATCCGGGCGACAAGGACGCCGAGAAGAAGTTCAAGGAACTGAACGAGGCCTATGAGGTCCTGAAGGACCCGCAGAAGCGCGCGGCCTACGACCAGTTCGGCCATGCGGCTTTCGAAGGCGGCGGCGGCCGCCAGGGTGCGGGCTTCGGCCCGGACTTCGCCTCCTCCATGTCGGACATCTTCGACGACCTGTTCGGCGAGTTCATGGGCGGCCGGCGCGGCGCGCGTCCGCGCTCGGGCCGCGAGCGCGGCGCCGATCTGCGCTACAACATGGAAGTGGCGCTGCACGAGGCCTACGCCGGCAAGACGGCGCAGATCCGCGTGCCGACCAGCGTCGCCTGCGAGACCTGCTCCGGCAGCGGCGCAAGGCCAGGCACCCAGCCCACGACCTGCGCCACCTGCGGCGGCGCCGGCAAGGTGCGCGCGAGCCAGGGCTTCTTCACCATCGAGCGCACCTGCCACACCTGCCAGGGCCGCGGCGAGACCATCAACGATCCCTGCGGCTCCTGCAACGGCGCCGGCCGCGTCATGAAGGAGCGGACGCTGTCGGTGAACATCCCGGCAGGCGTCGAGGACGGCACCCGCATCCGCCTTGCGGGTGAAGGCGAGGCAGGCCTGCGCGGTGGCCCCGCCGGCGACCTCTACATCTTTCTGTCGATCAAGCCGCACGAGTTCTTCCAGCGCGACGGCGCCGACATCTTCTGCCGCGTCCCGATCTCAATGGTGACGGCGGCGCTCGGCGGTCAGCTCGACGTGCCGACGCTCGACGGCGGCCAGACGCGGGTCAAGATCCCCGAGGGCACGGAGAGCGGCAAGCAGTTCCGCCTCAAGGGCAAGGGCATGCCCGTGCTGCGCTCCAAGGTGCTGGGCGACATGTACATCCAGGTCGAGGTCGAGACGCCCAAGAGCTTGACGCGCCGCCAGCGCGAGTTGCTGGAAGAGTTCGAGCGCGAGAGCAATCGCGAGACGTCTCCGCATTCCGCTGGCTTCTTCGCGCGGATGAAGGAGTTCTTCGAAGGCAAGACGGGCTAGCGCGCCCGTTGGTTCACTGTTGGCCGGGTGAAACACGCTGACCTTGCGGGGGCGCCGCCCGGATCCTTGATGAGGTGGTGGTGATCGGCGTTCTGAGGCGGCGGCGCAGCGCACGGGCGTTGCTGCGCGCAAGCGGCATTGTCGTCGTGGTTGGGCTGGTGTGCGCGCCCGCCTTGGCCGCTGCCGATAAGATCGAATGGTCCGGTTCCGGTCCCTACGAGGCCTGCCTCGAGGAGGGCGCCACGGCCTGGCTCAATCGCATCGCCGAACTCGTCGTCGCCAACGATGCGGGCGCCCGCGCGACCACCGACGCAGACGTCGCCACCGTCACCATCGACCTGATGAAGTCCTGCGACGCCAAGGGCGCCCCGGCGAACCCCGCCAACGAAACCGCTTTCACCAAATACATGGCGCGCTGGCGCGTGCACGTTTATGAGATGGCCAAGGTGATCCGCGCCACCGGCGGATCCGATTGAGACTGGCTGGATTGCCGGAGACTTGCCTTGGCCGATTACGCCTCAGCCCGCGAACGCCTCATCGTCGGCCTCGACGTGCCGGAGGTCGATATCGCCCGGGCCATGGTGCGCACGCTCGGCGACGCCGTCGTTTTCTATAAGATCGGCCTCGAACTCGTCATGCGCGGCGGCCTCGGCCTTGTGCAGGAACTGGCCGGGCAGGGGCTGAAGGTCTTCCTCGACATGAAGCTGCTCGACATCCCCAACACGGTCGAGAAGGCCGTGCGCAACGCGGCCGTGAGCGGCGCGACATTTCTCACCGTGCACGCGACCGACCGCAAGACGCTCACTGCCGCCGCCCAGGGCGCGGCCGGTTCGAAACTCAAGCTGCTCGGCGTCACCGTGCTGACCAGCATCGATGCGAACGATCTCGCCGAACAGGGCATCACGCGGTCGCCGCAGGATCTCGTGCTCGATCGCGCGCGGTTGGCCCACGCCTGCGGCCTCCACGGCATCGTCGCCTCGGGGCATGAGGCGAAGCGCGTGCGCAGTACGCTCGGACCTGGCCTCGCCATCGTCACGCCGGGCATCCGCTTTCCCGACAACGCAACCGGTGATCAGGCACGCGTGACGACACCGCAGAGCGCCATCGCCGACGGCGCCGATTACCTCGTCGTCGCGCGCCCCATCATCGCCGATCCTTCGCCGCGCGCCGCCGCCTTGCGCTTCGTCGAGGCGATCGCGTCCGCCACCGCCTGACCCATGCAGCCGGCCGACGCCACGCCCGATGCCGCGCGTGCCGCCTGGCGGGCCAAGGTGATCACGCTGTTTCCGGACATTTTCCCGGGCCCGCTCGGCATCTCGCTGACGGGTGACGCGCTGCGCCAGGGACTGTGGGCGCTCGAGACCTTCGATCTGCGCACCTTCGGCATCGGCCGGCATCGCAACGTCGATGATACGCCGGCAGGCGGGGGCGCCGGCATGGTGCTGCGCGCCGATGTGGTGGCCGCCGCCGTCGATACGGCCCAGCACCAGGCGCGCAACGATGGTGGTGAACTGCCCGTGATCGTGTTCACGCCCCGCGGCGCACCGCTCACGCAGAGCGTGGTTCGCGAGTTGGCCGCTGGCCCCGGCGCCATCCTTCTTGCTGGACGCTTCGAAGGCGTTGACGAGCGCGTCATCGAGGCCCGGCAGATGCGCGAGATTTCGATCGGCGACTACATCCTCGCCGGCGGCGATCTTCCGGCGATGGTGCTGATCGAAGCCGTGCTGCGCCTCCTGCCCGGCGTGCTCGGCAGTGCGCACTCGCTCTCCGAGGAAAGCTTCGAGACGGGTCTTCTGGAGTACCCGCAGTACACGCGCCCGCGCGAGTGGGAAGGCCGGCAGATCCCGGATGTGCTGCTCAACGGCAACCACGCCCACATCGAGGCCTGGCGCCGCGCCGAGGCCGAGGCCGCGACGCGGACGCGCCGTCCCGACCTGTGGCAGGCTTCGGCCAAGAAGCAGCCCTGATCCTTCGCGGGGCCCTGATCTCTCACGACTGTTGTGCACCCGGCTCCGCGCGCGCTTTCGGACCACCACGTTGCGTAACCCGAACGGCTGACGCACCATCGCCCCAACGAGAAAATTCGGAGGGAGGCGTCATGCGGTGTGTTCTCAAGGGGCTTCTGGCGTGCGTCGCCATGATGCTGGCGGGCACGTCACCCGGTCTTGCGCAAGACGCGAGCCTCGTGTTCGCAACCGGCGGCACGGGCGGCATCTTCTATCCGCTGGGCGGGGGCATGGCGTCCGTCGTGACGAAGAACCTACCCGGCGTGTCGGCCACCGTCGAGGTGACGGGTGGCTCCGTCGACAACATGAAGCTCATCGCCTCCAGCCCGGCCTATCTCGGCATGGCCGTCGCCGATACGGCCTACGAAGCCTACAAGGGCGCGGAAAAATTCAAGGCGGCGCTCCCCATCCGCACGCTGCTCGTCATGTATCCCGGCCGCTCGCAGATCGTGACGCTCGATGGTCTCGGCATCATCA
>RXJK01000155.1:0-388 GCA_003963125.1 Hyphomicrobiales bacterium | reverse complement strand
TCTCAAGGGCCGCCGCGTGTCGACCGGCGCGCCGGGCTCGGCGACGGAACTCTGGGCCTTCCGCATCCTCGAGGCAGCGGGCCTCGACAAGGACAAGGACGTCAAGCGCGAGCGGCTGTCCGTGGGCGAAAGCGCCAACGCGCTCCGCGACCGCAAGATCGATGCGTTCTTCTGGGGCGGCGGCGTGCCGACGGCCGCCGTCGTCGACCTCGCGCTCACGCCCGGCCTCAAGGTGCGCCTCATCGACCATCTCGAAGTGCGCGACGCCATGAACGCCAAGTACGGCCCGCTTTATGCGCCCGACCTCATCACCAAGGAGAGCTATTCCGGCATGCCTGCGGATGCGACGGGCATCGCCGTGTGGAGCAATCTCTACGTCAGCGAGAAG
>RXJK01000207.1:22297-24456 GCA_003963125.1 Hyphomicrobiales bacterium | reverse complement strand
GCGCGCATCCGCAGGCGCTGGCGCACGGGCACGCTGACTGTCGGCGTCATCGGCGAGAAGGTCGATCTCACCTACCCGTACGAATATCTGGGCGCCGGCGCGCAGACGCTGAAGGACCTTGCCGAAGGGCGTCATAGCTTCGCCGAGACGCTGAAGGCCGCGCAGAAGCCGCTCGTCATCGTCGGCACGGGCGCCGCCGCACGCCGCGACGGCGCGGCCATCCTCGCGCTCGCCGCCCGCATCGCACTCGACGTCGGCAAGGGCGACGGCGCCGATGCCTTCAACCTGCTGCACACGGCCGCCTCGCGCGTCGCCGGCCTCGACCTCGGCTTCGTGCCTAAGGATGGGAAGCTGCTCGATGCGGCGGCCCTCGATGTCGTCTATCTGCTGGGCGCCGACGAGATCCCGGCCGAGAAGCTCGGCAAGGCCTTCGTCATCTACCAGGGCAGCCACGGCGACGCCGGCGCCTCGCGCGCCGATGTCGTGCTGCCCGGCAGCGCCTACACGGAGAAGAGCGGCACCTACGTGAACCTCGAGGGCCGCGCGCAGCAGACGGGCAAGGCCGCCTTCGCGCCCGGTGAAGCCCGTGAAGACTGGGCCATCCTCCGTGCCCTATCGGCGAAACTCGGCAAGACGCTTCCCTACGACACGCTTTCCGCTCTGCGCGCGGAGATGTACAAGGCGGCTCCGGGCCTTGCGGCGCTGGAAGCGGTCACCCCAGCGGCCAAGTCGGGCCTCGAAGGTCTCGCCAAGGCCGCGCAGGGATCGCTCGACGCCGAGCCCTTCCGCAGTCCGGTCGCCGATTTCTACCTCACCAATCCGATCGCGCGGGCGTCCGCCATCATGGCCGAGCTCAGCGCGCTGAAGAAAAACATGAAGCAAGGGACGACGGGCACTCATGGCTAGCCAGTGGTCTTTGGCTGAGATCTGGGACGGTTTCCTTTATCCGCTTCTCATTCTCGCCTTTCAGAGCGTCGTCATCCTGGTCGTGCTGCTCGTCGCGGTGGCCTTCCTGCTGCTGATGGACCGCAAGGTCTGGGCGGCGGTGCAGATGCGGCGCGGCCCCAACGTCGTCGGTCCCTTCGGCCTGTTGCAGTCCTTCGCCGATCTTCTGAAATTTGTGCTGAAGGAGCCGATCATCCCGGCCGGCGCCGACAAAGGCGTGTTCCTCCTCGCCCCGCTCGTCACGTCGATCCTCGCGCTCGCCGCCTGGGCCGTGATCCCCTTCAACGAGAACAGCTGGGGCCGCTGGGTGATGTCCGACCTGAACGTCGGCATCCTCTACCTCTTCGCGATCTCTTCGCTCGGCGTCTACGGCATCATCATGGGCGGCTGGGCCTCGAACTCGAAGTATCCCTTCCTCGGTTCGCTCCGCTCCGCCGCGCAGATGGTCTCCTACGAAGTCTCGATCGGCTTCGTTATCATCACGGTGCTGCTTTGCGTCGGCTCGCTCAACATGACCGACATCGTCAACGCGCAGAAAGAGGGCCCGGGCACCGTGTTCGGACTGCCGGCCTCCTTCCTCGACTGGCATTGGCTGAAGCTGCTGCCGATGTTCGGCGTGTTCTTCATCTCGGCGCTGGCTGAAACCAACCGTCCGCCCTTCGATCTGCCTGAAGCCGAATCCGAGCTCGTCGCGGGCTTCATGGTGGAGTACTCCTCCACGCCCTACCTGCTCTTCATGCTCGGCGAGTACGTGGCCATCGTCACCATGTGCGCGCTGACGACGATCCTGTTCCTCGGCGGCTGGCTGCCGCCCGTCGATGCTGCGCTCTTCACCTGGGTGCCGGGCATCTTCTGGTTCGTCCTCAAGCTCACCTTCGTCTTCTTCATGTTCGCCATGGTGAAGGCGTTCGTGCCGCGCTACCGCTACGACCAGCTGATGCGGCTGGGCTGGAAGGTCTTCCTGCCCCTGTCGCTGATCTGCGTGGTGGCCGTTGCCGGCATCCTCTTCGCTTTCGATCTCGCGCCCTAACGAGCCCCGCTCATGCCGATCGCACAGACCATCAGCTCGCTCTTCCTGAAGGAGTTCTTCGGCGCCTTCGCGCTGTCGATGCGCTACTTCTTCAAGCCCAAGGCGACGCTCAACTATCCCTTCGAGAAGGGGCCCGTCTCTCCCCGCTTCCGGGGCGAGCACGCGCTGCGCCGCTATCCCAATG
>RXJK01000207.1:15984-22247 GCA_003963125.1 Hyphomicrobiales bacterium | reverse complement strand
CTGTGCGAGGCGATCTGCCCGGCCCAGGCCATCACCATCGAGGCGGGCCCGCGGCGCAACGACGGCACGCGGCGCACCACGCGCTACGATATCGACATGGTGAAGTGCATCTACTGCGGCCTGTGCCAGGAGGCCTGCCCGGTGGATGCGATCGTCGAGGGGCCGAACTTCGAGTTCGCGACCGAGACGCGCGAAGAGCTCTACTACGACAAGGCGCGGCTCCTCGCCAACGGCGACCGCTGGGAACGCAGCATCGCCAAGAACATCGCGCTCGACGCGCCCTACCGGTGAGGCAGGCATGACGGCGCGGAAGGCATCGCTGCGGTCCCCCTCCCCCTGGTGGGGAGGGGTTAGGGGTGGGGGGAACCCCGCCGTCGGCCGTCCTGGAATCCCCCCCTCCCTGTCCCTCCCCCACCAGGGGGGAGGGAACGTTAGATGCACGGGGCACGCATGACCCTCCCAGCGTTCTTCTTTTATGTCTTCGCCGCGCTCACGGTGGCCTCGGGCTTCATGGTGATCGCCGCGCGCAACCCCGTGCACGCGGTGCTGTTCCTGATCCTCGCCTTCTTCAACGCGGCCGGCCTCTTCATCCTGATGGGGGCCGAGTTCCTGGCGATGATCCTGGTCGTGGTCTACGTCGGCGCCGTCGCCGTGCTGTTCCTGTTCGTCGTCATGATGCTCGACGTCGACTTCGCGGAGCTGAGAGCCGGCTTCATGAAGAACGCGCCGTTGGGCGCCCTCGTCGGCCTCATCCTGCTGGTCGAGCTGGTGCTCGTGCTGGGCTTCCGCCTCGTGCGCCCGGGCACGCTCGCTCAGGCCGCGTCGCCGATCCCCTCGGCCGGCTCCGGCATCACCAACACGGAAGCGCTGGGCCGCGTCCTCTACACGACCTACGTCTACTACTTCCAGGGTGCCGGCCTGATCCTGCTCGTCGCCATGATCGGCGCGATCGTGCTGACGCTGCGCCACAAGGAAGGCGTCCGCCGCCAGTCGATCGCGGCGCAGGTAGCGCGCAATCCGGCCACCGCCATGGCCGTCGTGAAGGTGCGCCCCGGCGAGGCCATCATCCCGCCGGCAGCCACGAAGGCGAAAAGCTAAAGCCAATGATCATTCTGGGGCTCATAGCTAAGCTTTCGGATTTGGGGGTGGGAGAATTCGGCATTCTCCTGCTGGTGCCCACTTTATTCGCTGGGATCGCGGCCGCAGGGGACATCCTTCTTCCGGGATACTATACGGGAGTAATCATAATTCTTGCGATCGCAGGAATTGAACTCGCGTCGCTCATGTATGGCGAGCACGTGTCGAAGGATCCAAAGGCTAGTGCTTTCTATGAGGTGGTGCCGATCTACCTCATCACAACATTGATAAGCTATGCGGTGTTGCACACGGCGATTTCGATCGTGAAAGAAAGGAAGAATAACGGATGATCGGGCTCGGGCACTATCTGACCGTCGCCGCCGTGCTCTTCACGCTCGGCATCTTCGGCATCTTCCTCAACCGCAAGAACGTGATCGTCATCCTGATGTCGGTCGAGCTGATGCTGCTCGCGGTCAACATCAACTTCGTCGCTTTCTCGACCTTTATGGGCGACCTCGTCGGCCAGGTGTTCGCGCTGTTCGTGCTGACGGTGGCGGCGGGCGAAGCGGCTATCGGCCTCGCCATTGTCGTCGTCTACTTCCGCAACCGCGGCTCCATCGCGGTGGAAGACATCAACATGATGAAGGGCTGAGGGATGCCTGCAGACCTAGGTTGTCATCCCGGCCGAAGCGCGTCAGCGCGTAGAGCCGGGACCCAGGAGCCGCACGCATCTCCGGAGGCCCTGGGTCCCGGATATTTCGCTGCGCGAAATTCCGGGATGACAGGCAATAGGCCCGGCAACAGGGGCACGACGCAATGATCTACCAGGCAATCGTCTTCCTCCCCATTGTCGGCGCGCTCATCGTCGGGCTGTTCGGGCGTATCCTCGGGCCGCGGCCGAGCGAGATCGTCACCACGGCGTTCGTCATGGTGGCCGCGGTGCTGTCCTGGATCGCCTTCGTCAACGTCGGCTTCGGGCACGAGACGCAGAAGATCGCCATCCTGCGGTGGGTGACGAGCGGCGAACTCGACGTCTCCTGGACCATCCGCGTCGACACGCTCACCGCCGTGATGCTGGTCGTCGTCAACACGGTCTCCGCGCTCGTGCACCTCTACTCCATCGGCTACATGCACGAGGACGAGAGCCGCCAGCGCTTCTTCGCCTACCTCTCGCTCTTCACCTTCGCCATGCTGACGCTGGTGACCGCCGACAACTTCCTTCAGATGTTCTTCGGCTGGGAAGGCGTGGGCCTCGCCTCCTATCTGCTGATCGGCTTCTGGTATCACAAGCCCGAGGCCAACGCGGCCGCCATGAAGGCCTTCGTCGTCAACCGCGTCGGCGACTTCGGCTTCGCGCTCGGCATCTTCGGCACGTTCGCCGTGTTCGGCACCATCGGCTTCGATCCCGTCTTCAAGGCGGCGGCCGGCATGGAGGGCAAGCCCATGCTCTTCCTCGGCCACGAGTGGGACACGATGACGGTGCTGTGCCTGCTGCTGTTCATGGGCGCGATGGGCAAGTCGGCGCAGTTCCTGCTGCACACGTGGCTGCCGGACGCGATGGAAGGCCCGACGCCCGTCTCCGCGCTGATCCACGCCGCCACCATGGTGACGGCCGGCGTGTTCATGGTCGCGCGTCTCTCGCCGATGTTCGAGCACGCGCCCGTCGCGCTGCAGTTCGTGACGCTGATCGGCGCCATCACGGCCTTCTTCGCGGCGACCGTCGGCCTCGTGCAGAACGACATCAAGCGCGTCGTCGCCTACTCGACCTGCTCGCAGCTCGGCTACATGTTCGTGGCGCTCGGCGTCGGGGCGTACGGCGCCGGCATCTTCCATCTTTTCACGCACGCCTTCTTCAAGGCGCTGCTGTTCTTAGGGTCCGGCTCCGTGATCCACGCGATGCATCACGAGCAGGACATGCGCAAGATGGGCGGCCTTGCCCCGAAGCTGCGCCTCACATGGGCGATGATGCTGATCGGCACGCTGGCACTCACGGGGCTCGGCATCCCGGGCCTCATCGGCTTTGCCGGCTTCCACTCCAAGGACGCCATCATCGAAGCGTCCTTCGCCGGCCACACGCCGAACAACTACGCCTTCTGGCTGCTCGTCATCGCGGCGTTTATGACCTCGTTCTACTCCTGGCGCCTGATGTTCATGACCTTCCACGGCAAGACGCGGGCCGACCACGAGACCTTCGACCATGCCCACGAGAGCCCGGCGGTGATGATGATCCCGCTCCTGGTGCTCGCCGTCGGCGCCGTCGCCTCAGGCTTCGTCTTCCAGAAGTACTTCATCGGCCACGACTATAAGGAGTTCTGGGGCAAGGCGATCTTCGAGGGCCCGCACAACCACATCATGCACGCGATGCACGACGTGCCGGAGTTGGTTGCGTGGTCGGCGACGATCGCCATGGCTGCGGGCTTTGGCTTGGCCTACGTCTACTACATCGCCGTGCCCTCGCTGCCCGATGCAACGGCGCGTGCATTCCGGCCGGTCTACCTGTTCCTGCTCAACAAGTGGTACTTCGACGAACTCTATGACTTCCTGTTCGTGAAGCCCGCCATGGCCATCGGCCGCATCCTCTGGAAGAAGGGCGACGGCGCCATCATCGACGGGCTCGGCCCGGACGGCGTCGCCAACCGCGTGCTCTGGACCACCGGCCGTCTCGTCAAATTGCAGACCGGCTACGTCTACCACTATGCCTTCGCCATGCTGATCGGCGTCGCGATCATCGTCACGGCCTTCATGTTCCACGACATCCAGGCCCTCCTGCGCTGGGGATTCGCGAAATGAACGGCTTCGGCGTCCTTTCCCTCGTTACGTTCTTCCCACTGCTCGGCGCCGTTCTCATCGCCGTGCAGAACAAGGCGGCCGACAGCAACGCGCGCTGGATCGCGCTCTATACGACGCTGTTCACGCTCGGCGCCTCGATCTACGTCTGGGCGAATTTCGACCAGGCCAACCCGGGCTTCCAGTTCGTCGAGCAGGTGCCGTGGCTCGGCGGCGCCATCAACTACAAGATGGGCGTGGACGGCATCTCGATCCTGTTCGTGGTGCTCACCGCCTTCCTGATGCCCTTCTGCATCCTGGCGAGCTGGAACTCGATCGACTTCCGCGTGAAGGAGTACATGATCGCGTTCCTCGTGCTCGAGACGCTGATGCTCGGCGTGTTCTGCGCGCTCGACCTCGTGCTCTTCTACCTGTTCTTCGAGGGCGGCCTGATCCCGATGTTCCTCATCATCGGCGTCTGGGGCGGCAAGCGGCGCGTCTACGCGAGCTTCAAGTTCTTCCTCTACACGCTCGTCGGGTCCGTGCTGATGCTGCTCGCCATGATGGCGATGTACTGGAACGCCGGCACCACGGACATCACCGTGCTGCTCGGCCACAAGTTCCCCGCCGACATGCAAACCTGGCTGTGGCTCGCCTTCTTTGCCTCCTTCGCCGTGAAGATGCCGATGTGGCCCGTGCACACGTGGCTGCCGGACGCCCACGTCGAGGCGCCGACGGCCGGCTCCGTGATCCTCGCCGGCATCCTCTTGAAGATGGGCGGCTACGGCTTCCTGCGCTTCTCCGTGCCGATGTTCCCCCAGGCGAGCGTCGAATTCGCCCCGCTCGTCTTCACGCTGTCCGTGGTGGCCATCATCTACACGTCCCTCGTGGCGCTGGCGCAGGAGGACGTGAAGAAGCTGATCGCCTACTCCTCCGTCGCGCACATGGGCTTCGTGACCATGGGCATCTTCTCGCTCAACGTGCAGGGCGTCGACGGCGCGATCTTCCAGATGATCTCGCATGGTCTCGTTTCGGGCGCGCTCTTCCTCTGCGTCGGCGTCGTCTACGACCGCATGCACACGCGCGAGATCGCCTTCTACAACGGCCTCGTCGACCGCATGCCGCTCTATGCCGTCGTCTTCATGCTGTTCACGATGGCCAACGTCGGCCTGCCGGGGACGAGCGGCTTCGTCGGCGAGTTTCTGACGCTGCTCGGCGCCTTCCGCGCCAACACTTGGGTCGCCTTCTTCGCCACGACCGGCGTGATTTTGTCGGCCGCCTACGCGCTCTATCTCTACCGCCGCATGATCTTCGGCGTGATGAAGAACCCGGAACTCAAGAGCATCACGGACATGAACTGGCGCGAGATCGGCATCTTCGTCCCGCTCGTCCTTCTCGTACTGCTGTTCGGCTTCTATCCGGCCCCCTTGCTCGACGCGACGGCGGTCTCGGTCAAGAAGCTCGTCGCCAACCATGATCTTGCGATCAAGGCGGCTTCGGCCGCGCTCGGTCGCTGACGTCGCTACGCTGTAAGGGCATCCCGATGAGCGGACTGATCACCTCCTACTGGGCCCTTGCCCCCGAGATCGTCATGGTGCTCGGCGCCATGGGGCTGCTGATGCTGGGCGTCTCCCGCCCGGAGGCGGACAGGGACGCGGAGGCCATCGGCTGGCTCGCCATCGCGGTGATCATCGTTGCGACCTGGATCCTGCTCGGACAGCCGCCTGCCAAGTCCGTGCTGTTCGACGGCGGGTTCGTCGCCGACGGCTTCGGACGCTTCCTCAAGGTGCTGACGCTCGTCGCCTCCGCCGGAACGCTGCTGCTCTCGTTCGACTACATGCGCGAGCAGAAGATCTTCAAGTTCGAGTACCCGGTGCTCGTGCTGCTGGCCACCGCCGGTATGATGATCATGATCTCGGCCAACGACATGCTGGCCCTCTACCTGGGGCTGGAATTGCAGAGCCTCGCGCTCTACGTCGTCGCCTCCATCCGCCGCGACGACCTGCGCTCCTCGGAAGCCGGCCTGAAATACTTCGTCCTCGGCGCGCTGTCCTCGGGCATGCTGCTCTACGGCGTTTCGCTCGTTTACGGCTTCACGGGCTCGACGAGCTTCTCGGCCATCGCCGGCGTCACCAAGGTGGCGGGTGCCGAGCAGAACGTCGGCCTCATCATCGGCCTCGTGTTCGTCCTCGTCGGCATCGCCTTCAAGATCTCGGCCGTGCCGTTCCACATGTGGACGCCGGACGTCTACGAGGGTGCGCCGACACCGGTGACCGCGTTCTTCGCCGCCGCGCCCAAGGCGGCCGCCGTCGCCCTGCTCCTGCGCGTCACGCTCGGGGCCTTCTCCGGCATCGGGGCGCAGTGGCAGCAGGTGATCAGCGCGCTCGCCATCGCCTCCATGGGCCTCGGCGCCTTCGCCG
>RXJK01000207.1:15782-15934 GCA_003963125.1 Hyphomicrobiales bacterium | reverse complement strand
GATGGCCTACTCGGCCATCGGCAACATCGGCTACATGCTGATCGGGCTCGCCGCCGGCACGCCGGAGGGCATCCGCGGCCTGATCATCTATCTCGTCATCTACATCGCCATGACGCTCGGCGCCTTCGCTTGCGTGCTCGCCATGCGCCGTC
>RXJK01000207.1:0-15732 GCA_003963125.1 Hyphomicrobiales bacterium | reverse complement strand
CCAATCTCGGCCTCGCCAGCGTGCTCGCCGTGTTCATGTTCTCGCTGGCCGGCATCCCGCCGCTCGCGGGCTTCTTCGCCAAGTTCTACGTCTTCATCGCCGCCGTGAAGCAGGGTCTGTGGCCGCTCGCCATCTTCGGCGTGCTCGCAAGCGTGGTCGGCGCCTACTACTACGTGCGCATCGTCAAGATCATGTTCTTCGACGAACCCAAGCCCGCCTTCCTGCCCGTGCAGACCAAGGCCGGATTGGTCATGGTGCTGACGACGGCTTTCGTGCTTTTCTATGTGCTGTGGCCTGCTCCGCTCGTCGCCTCCGCGGACGCAGCCGCACGAACTTTGTTCTGAGACCTAGCTCGCGCGCTCTCGCGCGCCGGACGTGCCCGTGCCTGACCATTCGAGCCCTGAGACCTACCGCAGACTGATCCTCGAGGACGTAGCGTCCACCAATTCGGAAGCCTTCGCGCGCGCCGGCCAAGGCGAGCCCGGACCCCTCTGGGTGATGGCCCGCCGCCAGACGCAAGGCCGCGGACGATCGGGCCGCACCTGGGCATCGGATCCCGGAAATCTCTACGCGAGCCTGCTGCAACGCTCACGCTGCCCGCTGGCGCTCGTCTATCAGGTGTCACTCGTCGCCGGCATCGCCGTCGTCGATGCCATCCGCGCGGCCGCGGGAACGACGCTGCTGCCGGGCCTGCGCCTCAAATGGCCCAACGATGTGCTGATCGACGGCGCCAAATGCACCGGCATCCTGGCGGAGAGCCAGACCGCGCCGTCCGGAGAGGTCGTGCTCGTCATCGGCATCGGCATCAACCTGTCCTCGCACCCGACCGACATTGGCCGCGCGGCGACGCACCTTGCCGCGCACGGCATTGCCATCGCGCCTGAAGCGATGCTGGATCACCTCGCGGCTTCGCTCGCCCGCTGGCTGCGCACCTGGGAGGAGGGCCGCGGTTTCGGGCACATCCGTACCGCCTGGCTCGAACGCGCCGGCACCGAGGGCGAGCCGCTGACCGTGCATGCGGGCGCCGAGAAGCTGTCGGGCCGCTTCGCCGGCCTCGATGAGGCGGGCGCACTCCTGATGCGCGACGAGACCGGCGCCGAGCGGCGCGTGACCTTCGGCGATGTCGCCCTGGGCGTGAGTTCCGGGAGGAACTGCTGATGGCCGAGACGACCAAGCCTGCACCGGGAGAGGAGCTGATCTTCCTGCCGCTCGGCGGCATCGGCGAGATCGGCATGAACTGCTACCTCTATGGCGTGGGGCCGGAGGATCGCCGCACATGGCTGATGGTCGACCTCGGCATCACCTTCCCCGAAGGCGAATTCGATCCGGGCGTCGACGTGATCCTGCCGGACGTGCGCTTCATCGCGGAGGAGCGCTCGAGCCTCGCCGGCATCGTGCTCACGCACGCGCACGAGGACCACTTCGGCGCGGTGGCCGAACTCTGGCCGCGTCTGCAGGCGCCGATCTACGCGACGCCCTTCACGGCGGCACTCTTGAAAGCCAAGCTCGCCGAGTACGGCTCGGGCAAGGACATCGAAATCCACGAGATCCCGCTCAACAGCCGTTTCACCGTGGGCCCCTTCGATCTCGAACTCGTCACCGTCGCGCACTCGATCCCCGAGCCCAATGCGCTCGTCCTGCGCACGCCCTTCGGCAACGTGCTGCACACCGGCGACTGGAAGATCGACGACACGCCCTTCGTCGGCGACCCCATCGACAAGCCGCGGCTGAAGGCGCTCGGCGAGGAAGGCATCCTCGCCATGGTCAGCGACAGCACCAACGCCATGCGCGAGGGCCGCTCGCCGTCCGAAACCGAAGTCGCCGAAAACCTGAAGGCCATCATCCGCCGCGCCAAGCGTCGCGTCGCGGTGACGATCTTCGCCTCCAACGTATCGCGCATCAAGGCGGTGGCTGAAGCCGCGCGTGCCGCGGGGCGCCAGATCGTCGTCGCCGGCCGCGCCATGCACCGCATGATCCAGGTGGCGAAGGAGACGGGCTATCTGCCCGCGGACTTCCGCTATCACGACCAGCAGCATTTCACCTACGTGGCGCCGGAGGAAGTCGTCGTGCTCTGCACCGGCAGCCAGGGCGAGCCGCGCGCGGCGCTCGCCCGTGTCGCCGAGGATCAGCACCCGGACATCTGGCTCGAGCAGGGCGACCTCGTGATCTTCTCCTCGCGCACCATCCCCGGCAACGAGCGTGTGGTCGGCCGCATCCAGAACCGTCTGGTCGAAATGGGCTGCGAGCTCATCACCGACAACGAGGCGCTGGTGCACGTCACCGGCCATCCGCGCCGCGACGAGATGCGCGAGCTCTACGGCTGGGTGAAGCCGCGCATCGCCATCCCCATGCACGGCGAGGCGCGGCATCTGGCCGAGCACGCCAAGCTCGCAAAGGCTGCGGGTGTTCCCGAGGTGCTGACGCTGCGCAACGGCGACATCGTGCGCCTCGCACCGGGGCCCGCCGAGATCATCGACGAAGCGCCCGTCGGCCGGCTCTTCCGCGATGGCGAACTGATCACCGAATCCGGTGCCGGCGCCGTCCGCGAGCGGCGCGCGCTGTCCTTCGCCGGCATCGTCGTCGTCGCCTTCGCCGTTTCCCAGAAGGGCGACATCGGCCACCCCGAAATCCTGCTCGACGGCGTGCCGCACGAGAACGATGCCGGGCGCCCGATACTCTCCATCGTCGCCGATGCGGTCGAGAACACGATCCGATCGATCCCGCCAAAGAACCGGCGCGACATCGAGACCGTGCGCGAGGCCGTCCGCCGCGGCGTCCGCGCCGCCGTCGAGAACCACTGGGGCAAGCGCCCGATCACCAAGATCCTGGTGACCCGCCCCCCGCGCTGACAGGCCAGCGGCGTCTCGCTCCACGGCCATCCGTCAGCGGGATCCGATTATCCGCACGCTCTGCCCTCAGCGTGACGCTGGACCCCGGTAACGAGTTCCGGGGTGACAAGGGGAGCAGTGCCGCGCCCTTCTACAGACCCTCCAACTGTCGTCCCGGTGCTTGTCACCGGGATCGAGCTTTCCGCACGCGCAACACCCGGCGTGACGCTGGACCCCGGCAACGAGTGCCGAGGTGACAAGGGCGGAGCAGTGCCGCGCCCTTCTACAGACCCTCCAACTGTCATCCCGGTGCTTGTCACCGGGATCCACCTTTCCGCACGCGCAACACCCGGCGTGACGCTGGACCCCGGCAACGAGTGCCGGGGTGACAAGGGGGAGCAGTGCCGCGCCCTTCTACAAACACTCCAACTGTCGTTCCGGTGCTTGTCACCGGGATCGAGCTTTCCGCACGCGCAACACCCGGCGTGACGTTGGACCCCGGCAACAAGTGCCGGGGTGACAAGGGGGAGCACTGCCACGTCTTCTACAGAGCCTCCAACAGTCACCCCGGTGCTCGTCACCGGGATCCAACCATCCGCTGGTGTCGGAGCAAGAGGATGCGTGGGCCCCGGCAACGCGTGCCGGGGCGACAGGGGGCAGGGCGCGCGGGTTTGCGCAGGTTCCAACGTGGACGGAAATGCTCTAGAAACGTGGGGGCTCCAGCGGGCGATGCAACGCCAGCTGGGGCTCACTTTCTCCAGAGAGCGAAGACATGATCGGGCGTCTCAATCACGTGGCCATTGCCGTGCCAAACCTCGAAGCCTCGGCAGCGCAGTACCGCAACACGCTTGGCGCCAAGGTGTCGGCGCCGCAGCCCGAGCCCGACCACGGCGTGACGGTCGTGTTCGTCGAGTTGCCGAATACCAAGATCGAACTGCTGGAGCCGCTCGGTGCCGATAGCCCGATCGCAGCCTTCCTCGAGCGCAATCCGGCAGGCGGCATCCACCACATCTGCTACGAGGTCGACGACATTCTCGCTGCGCGCGACAAGCTGAAGGCGTCCGGCGCGCGGGTGCTCGGCAACGGCGAACCCAAGATCGGCGCGCACAAGAAGCCGGTGCTGTTCCTGCATCCCAAGGACTTCAACGGCGCGCTCGTCGAACTGGAGCAGGCCTGATGTCGTTCTCGTTCGGGCTCGCGATCTATTTCGTGCTGTGGTGGACGGTGCTGTTCGCGGTCCTGCCGCTGGGCGTGCGCACGCAAGGGGAGGCGGAGGACGTGGTTCCCGGCACGCCCGAAAGCGCGCCGCTGCATCCCCGCCTGATCCGGGTGGCGGTCATCACCACAATCGTGTCGACGGTCCTGTTCGGCGGAACGTGGGCCGCGGTCCACTTCGGCCTGCTCGACCTCAACGGCATCCTCGGCCGCACGGGCTGACGCGCGCCGCGCCGGCAAGGCTCCCAAAAAGCAAAAGAGCAAGGCTTTTGGCCTTGCTCTGACGAATTCGCGAGCGAACTCCGCGCTGATCTGCGAACGGTTCATCCCGCCCGCTTGCTCCTGACGCCTGTACGCAGCGCCGGTAGCTTTGTTTACTCCATCCCCAGACTTGGGCTGTTCACCGCGCGTGGCGGATACGACCCTTATTTTTGTGACACTGACCTTACTAGAGGCGCGGCCATCTGTCACCCTCGAAACGCACAAATCCTGCGCTTAAGCGAATTTTTTGGGCGGCCCATTCCAAGCCCTCCGTGCGCGGCGGATTTGGCGTGCGCCATCGCGCCGGTCTGAGCCACAAACTGCTGGCCTCAGCGGGCATTTTTTGAGCGGACAACCGCCCCTCGCTGCAATCCCTCAGCGTTGCCAGTCCGCACGGAACGGGATATGACCCGGCCATCTCCGCACCTGACTTTTTCCGCTTCGAGAAGGCCCTTTTCGCGAGGCCCGGCGCGGCGACCTCACTTCAGCAAGGCTCGAGCTCCATGCGTCTCTCCCGCTACTTCCTCCCGGTTCTGCGCGAAACCCCCAAGGAAGCGGAGATCATCTCGCATCAGACGATGCTGCGGGCGGCCATGATCAAGCAGGCGAGCGCCGGCATCTACTCCTGGCTGCCGCTAGGGCTCAAGGTTCTGCGCAAAATTGAGGCAGTGATCCGGGAAGAGCAGAACCGGGCCGGGGCCATCGAACTGCTGATGCCGACCATTCAGTCGGCGGATCTTTGGCGCGAGAGCGGCCGCTATGATGCCTACGGTCCGGAGATGCTGCGGTTTGCGGACCGGCACGAGCGTGAAATGCTTTACGGGCCGACCAACGAAGAGCTGATCACCACCATCTTCCGCGACGGCGTGCGCTCCTACCGTGATCTGCCGCGGAATCTTTACCATATCCAGTGGAAGTTCCGGGACGAGGTCCGCCCCCGCTTCGGCGTCATGCGCGGCCGCGAGTTCCTGATGAAGGATGCCTATTCGTTCGATCTGACGGCCGAGGGCGCCCGGCACTCCTACAACAAGATGTTCGTCGCCTACCTGCGCACGTTCGCGCGGCTGGGCCTCAAGGCGATCCCGATGGCGGCAGATACCGGCCCCATCGGCGGTGATCTCAGCCACGAGTTCATCATCCTCGCGGGCACGGGCGAGAGCGCCGTCTACTGCCACGCCGACCTCGTGTCCCAGAAGGTGCCCGGCGCCGACATCGATTTCGACCAGGACCTCTCCGGCATCGTTCAGAAATGGACGAGTTCCTACGCCGCCACCGACGAGAAGCACGACCAGGCCCGCTTCGAGGCGGACGTGCCGGCCGACAAGCGGCTGTCCGCGCGCGGCATCGAGATCGGTCACATCTTCTACTTCGGCACCAAGTACTCCGAGCCCATGGGGGCCCGCGTGCAGGGGCCCGATGGCCAGAAGATCACGCTGCAGATGGGCTCCTACGGGATCGGCGTCTCGCGCCTGCCGGCAGCCATCATCGAGGCGAGCCACGACGCCTCGGGCATCGTCTGGCCCGTGCCCGTCGCGCCGTTCGAAGTCGGGCTGATCAACCTGAAGGCCGGCGACAAGGACACGGACGCGGCCTGCCTCGACCTCATGGGCAAGCTGGAGACGGCCGGCATCGACGTGCTTTATGACGACACCGACGAGCGCGCCGGTGGCAAGTTCGCGACCATGGATCTGATCGGCCTGCCCTTCCAGCTGATCGTCGGCCCCAAGGGGCTCAAGAGCGGCGAGGTCGAGGTCAAGGACCGGAAGTCGGGCGAGCGCACGACCATGACGCCGGACGCGGCCCTGCAGAAACTGGTGGACAGCGTCCGCACGCAGCGCGTTCTGGCCTGAAGATCGGCCCGATCCAAGACCTTGCGACCATTTTTGTGACAGGAAGGACGTGCTAACAGGGGGCGGCGCTCGAACGGGCGTCGCGGGAAGAGCGGGGCAAATCGGGGGCGCCGGCTTTTCCATCGCAGCGAGAGAGGGTGGAATGGCGACAGGGACGGCTACGGGCACCGCGCAGGCCGCGCACCTCAACACGCGCCCCTTCGCGCCCTTCGAGTGGCTGCTCGCCGCCCGGTACCTGCGGGCACGCCGCAAGGAAGGCTTCATCTCCGTCATCGCCGGCTTCTCGTTTCTCGGCATCCTGCTCGGCGTCGCGACGCTGATCATCGTGATGGCCGTCATGAACGGCTTCCGCAAGGAGCTCTTCAACAAGATCCTGGGCGTCAACGGCCACGTCATCGTCAACCGCATCAACGCCGACTTCACGGACTACAACGAGCCGATCGAGCGCCTGATCGCGGTGCCGGGCGTGCGCCACGTGGTGCCGCTGATCGAAGGCCAGGCCATGGTCTCGACACCCACCCAGGCAACAGGCGCCGTCATCCGCGGCATCCCCGAGAGCGGCATCAAGGTTCTGCCCCTTGTCGCCAACAACGTGCGCTTCGGCACTCTTGACGGGTTCGACGAGCAGGAAGGCATTGCGGTCGGCCTGCGGCTCGCCAACTCGCTGCGCGTCAACGTCGGCGACAGCATCACCCTCGTCTCGCCGCGCGGCGCCGCGACGCCCTTCGGCACCGCGCCCCGCATCAAGCCCTACAAGATCGTCGCCCTGTTCGAGATGGGCATGTCCGAGTACGACCGGACCATGATCTTCATGCCACTTATGGAGGCGCAGAAATATTTCAGCCGGGGCCGCTCGGTCGACGTGCTCGAAGTGCTGGTCGATCAGCCCGATGACGTCCAGGAGATCACCGGGTTCCTCCGCCAGGCGGCGGGCCCTGGCTTCCACATCGCCGATTGGCGCCAGCGCAACGAGAGCTTCTTCACCGTGCTCGAGGTCGAGCGCAACATGATGTTCATCATCCTGTCGATTATCGTGTTGGTGGCGGCCTTCAACATCATCTCCGGCCTCATGATGCTGGTGAAGGACAAGGGCCGCGACATCGGCATCCTGCGCACCATGGGGGCCACCCAGGGCGCCATCATGCGCGTGTTCCTGATCACGGGGGCGAGCATCGGCGTCGTCGGCACGCTGGCGGGGTGCCTGCTCGGCATTCTTTTCTGCTGGCGCATCGACGAGATCCGCCAGTTCGTCGCCTACCTGACGCGCACCAAGCTGTTCGATCCCGAGGTCTACTACCTGACCAAGCTCCCGGCCGACATCAACATGTCGACGACGGCGTCCATCGTGGTCATGGCCCTCGTCCTCTCGGTGCTGGCCACGCTCTATCCCTCCTGGCGCGCTTCCCGCCTCGATCCCGTCGAAGCGCTGCGTTACGAATAGGTTGGCTCTTGCAGTACGCGCCCCACCATCCGGCCCTCGAGCTCAAGGCCTTGCAGCGCACCTTCCACCAGGGCGGCCGCGAGATCCCGGTGCTCAATGGCGCCTCGGTTGCCATCTATCCGGGCCAGGCCGTGGCGCTGGTCGGCCCTTCCGGTGCCGGTAAGTCGACGCTGCTGCATATCGCGGGGCTTTTGGAGACGCCGGACTCCGGCCACGTCTTCGTCAATGGCGTCGATTGCGCGCAGATGACGGATACCGAGCGCACGCGCGTACGCCGGCTCGAGATGGGCTTCGTCTACCAGTTCCACCAGCTTCTGCCGGAGTTCTCGGCGCTCGAGAACGTGTGCATGCCGCAGATGATCCGTGGCACCTCGCGGCGGGAGGCGGAGAAGCGCGCCACCGAGCTTCTGGCCCTTTTGGGCCTCGGCGCCCGTCTCGACCACCGGCCGGCGCAGCTTTCGGGCGGCGAGCAGCAGCGCACGGCGATCGCGCGGGCGCTCGCCAATGCGCCGCGCCTGCTGTTGGCCGACGAGCCGACCGGCAACCTCGACCCGAACACCTCTAACGCGGTGTTTCACGAGCTGATCGGGCTCATCACGCACACCGGCGTTGCGGCGCTCATCGCCACCCACAATCTCGAGCTGGCGCGGGCCATGCACCGCATCATCCGCCTCGAGAACGGCGTCCTCGTCGAGATCGACCCGGCGAGCGTTCGCTAGCTCGCGACGCGCCTCTCCAGCACGCGCGCTTGGAACTGAAGATCGCTTTCGCGCATTTCGCCTGCGTACCGAGAGCAGGAACGCAGACATCTCGAACGCGCCGCAGCGATCGATCGAACAGGAGATCGGTGCGCGCAAATCACTCCGTGAGGGCTTCGTTAACGCCGGCTCACATTTTTCGAGCACGCGCAACGAAAAAACTCTTTACAGGGGTGCCCCCCCGCCCTATCTCGAAAATCTCAACAGGCGGCTTCTGCTGGTTCGAGCAGCGCCCTGGTCCAACCCGACTGGTGGAGGTCCCATGAAATGCACAAGTTCCCATCGTCTGTAGCGCTGACCAGCGCCCTCAAGCCCGAACGCCCGGTCATTGGCGTCCGTCCGCATGCGGCTGGGCGCGCTGCGCGTTGGTTCCTCGCCAACTTCCCGGGCGACGTCGCCTACGCGTACAAGGCGAACAGCAGCGTGTTCCTGCTGGGCTCGCTCTATGGCGCCGGCATCCGTCACTTCGACGTGGCCTCCCTCGCCGAGATCGAGGATGCGGCGACCATTCCGGGCGCGCGCATGCACTTCATGCACCCCGTGAAGTCGCGCGAGGCCATCCGGCGCGCCTACTCGGAGTTCGGCATCCGCAGCTTCTCGCTCGACACCGAAGATGAGCTCAGGAAGATCCAGGAGGAGACCGGCAACGCCCGCGATCTCGCCCTCTTCGTGCGCATCGCGGTGCCGGCGAAGAACTCGCGCATGCCGCTCGAGCGCAAGTTCGGCATCGCCGGCGCCAAGGCCGCCCGCCTGCTCGTGAAGACGCGCCAGGTGGCCAAGGAGCTCGGCCTCTGCTTCCACGTGGGCTCGCAGACGACCTCTCCCGAGGCGTACGTGAACGCCCTGCGTGAGGCCGGCAAGCTCATCGCCAAGGCCGGCGTGGTTCTCGACCGGCTCGACGTCGGCGGCGGCTTCCCGTCCGTCTACGACGAGCACCGGCCGGCGCCGCTTGCCGACTTCATGGCGGCCATCCGGGCGACGGTCGAAGAGATGCCCATCGGCAACCACTGCCGCCTGATGTGCGAGCCGGGCCGGGCCCTCGTGGCCGAGGCGGAGTCGCTCATCGTGCGCGTCACAGCGCGCCGGGGCCATGAGCTCTTCATCAACGACGGCAGCTACGGCTCGCTGTTCGATGCGGCGCACATGGGCTTCAACTTCCCCGTCCGCATGGTGGGGCAGACGGACGGCGAGGCCCTCGTGCCCTTCGCCTTCTGGGGGCCGACGTGCGATTCGATTGACCACATGAAGGGCCCCTTCATGCTGCCGGGCCGCATCCGCGAGGGCGACTACATCGAGATCGGCAACACGGGCGCCTACGGCCGCTCGATCGCCGGCGGCTTCAACGGCTACGGCGTCTTCGAGGAGGCGATCCTCACCGACGAGCCGATGCTGTCGATGTACGCGCCGCAGCCGGGTGCTGCGGAAACTCAAGGCGCCGAGCAGGCGCAGGCTTGATGTCTGCGCCGAAGCTCACCTACCTGCCGGGCAAGGAGAGCTTTCTCGACCCGCTGCGCGCCGACGCGGATGACCCCGCGTCGGCAAAAGCCGTGGTCATCCCGTTCGGTCTCGAAGCCTCCGTCAGCTACGGCGGCGGCACCAAGATCGGTCCGCAGGCGATCCTGGCGGCCAGCCAGCAGCTCGAACTCTACGACCCCGAGTTCGGCCGCGAGGTCTATGCCGAATACGGTATCGCGGCGCTCGCCGAGCCCGAGATCGCGCGGCCGCTGAAGGACGCGCTCTCCCAGCTCGAAGCTCTGACCGGCGCCGTCCTCGACCTCGGCAAGTTTCCGTTCGTGCTCGGCGGCGAGCATTCCCTGACGGCCGGCGCCATCCGTCCGTTCGCGCAACGCTTCAAGGACCTCGTCGTCCTGCAGTTCGACGCGCACGCCGACCTCAGAGACGGCTACCAGGGCGAGCACTTCTCGCATGCCTCCGCCATGCGGCGTGTGCTCGACAATCCGGGCGTGTCGCTGGTGTCGGTCGGCATCCGCGCGCTGTCGAGCCCGGAGGTCGCGTTCTACGAGGCCAATCGCGACCGCATCCGCATCTTCTGGGGCCACGAGCAGGCGCGCTGGAACATCGAGGAGATCGTGGCGCCGCTGCGGGGCCGCCCGGTTTACGTCACCTTCGACATCGATGGGCTGGACGCGTCCGTGATGCCGGCAACCGGCACGCCCACGCCCGAGGGCCTGTCGTTTCCCTATGCGCTCGAAATCCTTCGCCGGGCGTGTGCAGCCGCCGACCAGGTCGTCGGCGCCGACCTCGTCGAATTCGCGCCGATCCCCCATTTCCATGCCTATGATTACACGGCCGCGCTTCTGGCCTACAAAATGCTGTCCTACGCGCTCGCCAAGGGCGTGCACCGATAGCCTGACGGGGATTGTCCCGTGGTCGACATCGTCGAAGCCCGCTTTCCCGAGGACCGCGACACGGTCGGAGCCCTTTTCCGCGCCTACGAGACGTCGCTCGGGGTCGACCTGTGCTTCCAGGGCTTTGCCGACGAGATTGCAGGGCTGCCCGGTATCTATGCGCCCCCCGACGGCACCCTGTTCCTGGCGATCGATGCCGGCCGTGCCATCGGCTGCGGGGGCTTGAAGCGTCACGATGCGACGACGGCCGAGATGAAGCGCGTCTATCTCGATCCATCGGGGAGAGGAAAGGGTGCAGGCCGCGCCATCGTCGACGCCATCCTCGCGGCCGCCCGCGCGAAGGGGTACGCCGCGATCTGTCTCGATACCCTCCCGCACCTCGTCGAAGCGCAAGCGCTCTACCGCAAGCTCGGCTTCGTCGAAATCCCCCGTTACAATGACAATCCGTTGCCGGGCGTCCTCTTTTTCGGCAAGCAGCTCTGAGGCTTGGCGGGGGAAACTCCTTGCGCGCCACCGCCGCCAGCGTGGGCGTCGGCTTGCACGGGAGGTCCGATTCTGCGAAAGGTATTAACATATCGGGCTGAGCTTTCGGGCTGCAGCCGGCTTGGTCGTTTCCGCGCGCAACGCGACCGTCGCGCGGGTCAGCGGGGGACGCGATGCACTTCGGATCGAAAATCGCAGTGGCGATCGGCCTCGCGGGGCTCGGCGCGCTCATGGGTCTGTTGGCGACGAACGTGATCTCGCCCGCCGCGCGCGCCGCAACCCCGATCGAGGCCATGGCCGGCTACTGGAGCGGCACTGGCTCCGTCTCGCTGACCAGCGGCAAGACCGAGCGCGTGAAATGCGCGGTGACGTACAAGGTCAGCGACGGCGGCGCCCAGATCAAGCAGAACATGCGCTGTGCCAGCCAGGACTACACGATCAACTCGTCGGCCGATCTGCGCGTGCACGGCAACAACGTGACGGGGAGCTGGGAAGAGAAGACCTACTCCGCAACGGGGCAGGTCTCCGGCAAGTACACGGGCACGGCCTTCAACCTCTCCATCAAGGGCGGCAACTTCTCGGCAGCCCTCAACCTCAACACGTCGGAGTGCAAGCAGCAGATCAGCATCACGCCGCAGGGCCTCGAGGTGAACCGCATTACGATCGGCCTCGCGAAGTGCTGAAACGGACCGCATCTGCGAAGGGTCCGATGCTGCAAGTGCGTGCAATATAAGGGCCTGTGGCGCCCGAGCAACGAAGGGGACACCGTAACCGGTGCCTCAACTTTAGGCGTTGCCGCTGCAGCGGTTTCCTCCCATTCTTCTGCATGACTTCTTTGGGGGAGAGTGGAGACCAGGGCCCCGCTAGGCGCAGTGGTCTCGCTCACTGGAAAACCGGCCCGGCTCCGCCCGGGCCGGTTTTTTTCGTGCAGACGGCAGCCGCGATTTCTTGACAGGGCTGGCGTCCCGGCGCCTTCTGCCCTCTCACTCCGACCGTCGCCTCGATAGCCTGAAAGGTCACCGTCATGGCTCTTGAGCTGCCTTCGTTCGCCGAGATCCTCGCCGCGCGCGAACGTATCAGGCCGCTGGCTCTCGTCACGCCGCTGATCGAGCACCCGGCCCTCAATGCGCGTACGGGCGGCCGCATCCTGCTCAAGGCCGAGAACCTGCAGCGGGTCGGCGCCTTCAAGTTCCGTGGCGCCTACAACAAGATCGCGCAGATCGACCGGCAGCAGTTCCCGGGCGGGGTCGTCGCCTGCTCGTCCGGCAACCATGCTCAGGGCGTGGCGGCCGCCGCAACGCTGTGCGGCATGGCCTCCGTGATCGTGATGCCGGCGGATTCCCCGGCCATCAAGATCAAGCGCACGCGCGGCTTCGGCGCCGAGGTCATCCTCTACGACCGCGTCAAGGAGGATCGCGATGCCATCGCGCGCCGCATCTGCGCCGAGCGCGGTGCGGCCTTCGTGCATCCCTTCGACGATCGCGACGTGATCGCGGGGCAGGGCACCGCCGGGCTGGAACTGATGGAGCAGGCCAAGGGAATGGGCGCGGTGCTCGACGCCGTGCTCGTCGGTGTATCGGGTGGCGGCCTCGCCAGCGGCGTCAGCATCGCCGTCAAGGAACTGAGCCCCAAGACGGAGGTCTATTGCGTTGAGCCCGCCGGCTTCGACGACTTCGCCCGCTCGCTCACGGCGGGCTCCCGCCAGCGCAACGCGCAGATGGCGGGCTCGATCTGCGACGCGCTGATGTCGCCGACGCCCGGCGAGATCACCTTCGCCCTCGCCCAGCGCAATTTCGCCGGCGGCTTCGCCGTCACGGACGACGAGGTCCGCGAGGCCGTGCGCTTTGCCTTCGAGGAACTGAAGATGGTCGTCGAGCCCGGCGGCGCGGTGTCGCTCGCGGCCATCCTCGCCGGCAAGATCCCGGTGAAGGGGCGCACCGTCGCCGCGCTCATCACGGGCGGCAACGTCGACCCGGCCATGTTCGCCTCCATCATCCAGGCCGGCGCGAAGGCGGCATGACGGCCACCACTGCCAGGCTCGTCCGCGCCGGGCGATCGCCATCGGGGCGCTGACCGCATGCTCGCATCGCTGATGTCCAGCGAGGCGGTGCGCAAGGCCGCCGCCGTCTCGCTCATCTTCGCTACGACCTCCGCCGTGATCGGCGTGCACATGCCGTACCTGCCGGTCTGGTTCGATTGGGTCGGCATGTCGCCCTACCAGATCGGACTGCTCGGCGCGGCGCCCGTCATCGTGCGCATCTTCACGATCCCCGTCGCGGGCTTCTACGCCGATCGCTGGGGCCGCACGGCGCTGCTCGTCGTGCTTTTGTCGTGGGCGGCCTTCGCCGGCTTCCTGGTGCTGAGCCAGATGCGCGGCTTCCCCCTGATCATGCTGACGATCGTCTATCTGGCCATCGTCTGGAGCCCGGTCTTCCCGCTGTCCGAGACGGTCGCCATGGGCGTGATCCGCCGCAACCGGCTCGACTACGGGCGCATGCGGCTGTGGGGCTCGGTCGCCTTCATCGTCACCAACGTCGCGGGCGGCTGGGCGGTGGACCGCCTGGGGCAGCACACCATCGTCTGGGCGCTCGCCGCGCTCGTCCTGGTTTCGACGCTCGCCGCGCACGTCCTGCTCGTCACCGTGGGGCACGACAGGGGGGAAGCAGCCGCCGGCGGTTCCTCGGCTGCGCGCCGGCTCTCGCTGCACGACGTCGCCGACCTTGCGCACAAGCCGGCCTTCCTCCTGTTCCTCGTGGCGACGGGCGCCGTGCAGTCCGCGCACGCGGTCTTCTACGTGTTCGGCATCCTGCACTGGCGGACGCTCGGCATTCCGGCCGAGATGGCGGGCGGACTCTGGGCCGTCTCGATCGTGATGGAGATCGCGCTGTTCGCCTTCTCGGGTGCCGTTCTGAAGTGGCTGTCGCCGGTGCAGCTCATCACCCTCGGCTGCATCGCCTCGATCGTGCGCTGGTTCGCCATGGGCCTCGACCCGGGTCTCGCCCTGCTCGTGCCGTTGCAGATGTCGCATGCTCTCACGTTCGGCGCCTCCCACATCGGCGCCATGCATTTCATCGCCCGCAACGTGCCGGACCATCAGTTGGGCACGGCGCAAGCCCTCTATTCAGCGTTCACCGGCGGCATCGCCATGGGCGCCGTGATGCTCAGCATCGGCCCGCTCTACGCGAACTTTGCGGGCCTCGCCTATTGGGCGATGGCGCTCGTATCGGCCATCGGTCTGCTCGCCAGCGTGCGGCTGGCGTCTCTGAAATACTATCAGTTATAAGTTGTCGTTCAGATTATACGGAAATTGCCGACTTAGCGCAGAATACATATATTGCGGATTATATTTTGAAACAAACGATATAGCTTTTGTTTAGATTCTCTCTGTACGGTTTTGGTGGAGTAACAAATTACCTCCACCGCAGCGATCCCAGTACATGCTGCCGCCAACGAGCTGGAAAAGCTATGACTGATATAGGGAAGGGACTGAACGCGCGCCTCGATTTCATGGGGCTCGATGCGGAGGCGCGAGATATCCTCCGGGGCATGAAGCCCATGATCGAGAAGACCTTGGATCACGCGCTCACGACCTTCTACAGGAAGGTCAAGGATCGCCCCGAGACAGCGCGGTTCTTCAGCAGCGACGCGCACATTGCCCATGCCAAGGACAAGCAGATCCAGCACTGGAAGTCGATCGTCTCGGCCAACTTCGATGAGGACTACGCCAAGCGCGTCACGACCATCGGCGGCGTGCACGCCAAACTGGGCCTCGAGCCGCGCTGGTACGTGGCGGGATATGCCCTCGTCGCCGAGCAATTGATCGGCGCCCTGATGCAGGAGAAATCGGGCGGTGTTTTCCAGTCGCGCACATCGAGCCGCGACACTTCCAAGGCCCTGGGGGTGCTCATGAAGGCCGTGCTGCTCGACATCGAGCTGTCGATCTCGACCTACATCGCCGCGATCGAGAGCGAGCGCCAGAAGGCGGAAGCCGCGCGCGCCAAATCGGAAGCCGAGACGAAAGAAGCACTCGAAGCGCTGGCCGACGGGCTCAAGTCGCTGGCGGGCGGCGATTTGACAGCCCAGCTCACAGCGCCGCTGGCACCGCAATTCGCCGACGTGCAGGAAGATTTCAACACCGCCGCCAGCAAGCTCAAGGCCGCGATGGAGACGGTGCGCACCAGCGCGGACGTGTTCGTGTCGAGCACGCAGGAGGTGTCCACGGCCTCCGACAACTTCTCGCGCCGGACCGAACAGCAGGCCGCAAGCCTCGAACAGACCGCCGCCGCCCTCGACGAGATCACAGCCACCGTGAAGCGCTCCGCGGAAGGTGCGTCGCACGCGCACGAAGTCGTCACCAACGCCAAGCGCGATGCCGAAGATGCCGGCAAGGTCGTCGGCCAGGCGGTCGAGGCGATGGCGAGCATCGAGGATTCGTCCGCCAAGATCAGCCGCATCATCGGCGTGATCGACGAGATCGCCTTCCAGACCAACCTCCTCGCGCTCAATGCCGGCGTGGAGGCTGCCCGC
>RXJK01000239.1:20188-24734 GCA_003963125.1 Hyphomicrobiales bacterium | reverse complement strand
GGGCGGTGGATCCAAGGGGAAGGCGGGCCATCCCCTTGGTGAGCCCGGACCCCTTTTTGCGAATACAGTTGCCGGACAGCCGTGCTCGCGCACGGCTTCCGGGAACGCAAGAGGGGACAGAGAAGTGCCGCTGATCTCTCACTGTCATCCCGGCCGGAGCGCGAAGCGCGCAGCGCCGGGAGCCAGGGGCCGAGGTCGCTGCCGGTAGCCCCTCGGTCCCGGATCGGTGCTGCGCAACGTCCGGGATGACAGGAGGAGGGCTGGCCGGCGGCGAGAGCGAGCTAGCTGCCGGACTTGGCGGCGCGCATGCCCATCCAGCGTTTGACGAGGGCGGTGTCGATGTCGAAGAGGTCGAGCACGCGGCCAACCGTGTGGTCGACCATCTCGTCGATCGATCCGGGCCGTGTGTAGAACGCCGGCACGGGCGGGTAGACGATCGCCCCGGCCTCCGTCACGGCCGCCATGTGCCGAATATGGCCCAGATGCAGCGGCGTCTCGCGCAGCATCAGCACGAGCCGGCGGCGCTCCTTCAAAGTCACGTCGGCGGCCCGCGAGATGAGCGTGGCGCCCGGCGCGTTCGCGATCTCGGCGAGTGTCTTCACCGAGCAGGGTGCGACGATCATGCCGCGCATGCGGAAGGAGCCGCTGGCGCAGATGGCGCCAATGTCGTTGTTGGAATGGACCGTGCCCGCCAGCTTTTCGACGTCGGACACCTTCAACTCCGTCTCGCTCGCGAGCGTCATGTGGGCGGCGCGCGACATGATGAGATGCGTGTGGACGCCGATCTTGCCCAAGACCTCCAGCATGCGGATGCCATAGACGGCGCCCGAGGCGCCGCTGATGCCAACGATGATGTGCTGATCGCCCGGCATTACCGCCCTACCGCTCCACCGGCCCCGGCCGGCTGGGGCACGCGCTGCCGGCCGATGTCCTTACCCACGTCGTGCCGCGCCCATGCGTGCATGATGATCGCCTTGCCGCTCCGACTGCTCTTCCTGGCCAGATGGTAGCGACAAGCGCTGGCGCGCGTAAGGGGCCCCCTTCGCGCGTAGGGAAAAGCTTCGGCGCAGATGCTGCGACTGGCCGGCGGGCGCTGGGGGCGCACGGTGGCCCCGAAAACCGACAGCAATGATCCGATGAGGAACGGCTTCGACGACCTTCCCTCGCGAGGCGGGCCGTGAGGCGAAGTGGCTCTCGAACCAAACCTCGGCGATTGCGCTGCCTGCGAGCCGCGGGCGGCAACGGCTGCCTCGACCTTGCTGTCGTGCCGCCGGGCCGGTCCTCCCCCGTGACGGGGCGATTGGGCGATCCAAATCGGTTATTGCCCGTCCTTCATGCCCTTACCGCCGCGCCCCACGCGCCATCGATCGCGCGACCTCGGCTCGCCACCCGCCGCCGTCTGATTATCTTGACACGTTGATGTGCGAGGAATCATCATCGCGATACTTATCTCCGAAGGCTTACGATGACGCCCTCTTTGCCCCGGCTCACGTCCGCGCCATCCGCCGTGGAGCACATCAAGCCGGGTCAGCGGGTGTTCATCGGAACGGCCTGCGCGACCCCCCACGGCCTCGTGCGGGCGCTCGAGGCGCGCAGGCCGACGCCGCCCGACGTCGAACTTTTCCACTTTCTGACCTCGGGTCTTGCTCCTCCCGGCGAACTCTACGAAAGCCGCTTCCGGCATCGGGTCTTCTACGTCGGCTCGGACGTGGCCCCACTCGTCAAGTCGGGCGCGGCGGAATACGTGCCCATTTCGCTCGTGCAAGTCCCAGAGCTGGTCGCGAACGGGCGCATCCGGGCCGACGTCGCGCTGATCCAGGTGTCGCCGCCCGATGCGAGCGGGATGGTGAGTCTCGGCATCTCCGTCGATATCGTCATGGCCATCCTCGCGACGGCCGGCACGATCATCGCCGAGGTGAACCCGAACATGCCGCGCACGTGCGGCGAGAGCCGCATCGCCCTCGACCGCATTGCGCACGTCGTGAGCGTCGATACGCCCATCACCGAGTACCGCCACCCGAGTGCCGACGACGTCGCCCAGCAGATCGCCCGCTACGTCGCCGAGATCATCGAGGACGGGGCTACCCTGCAGGTCGATCTCGGGCGTATCCCGAACGAAGCCCTGAAATACCTGACGACACGCAAGGATCTCGGCATCCACTCCAACGTGATCTCCGACGGTGTTCTCGATCTCGTCGCGCGCGGCACGATCACGGGGGCCCGCAAGAGCCTGCACCCCGGCAAGATCGTCACGAGTTTCGCCATCGGCACGAAGCGGCTTTACGACTTCCTCGACAACAACGAGGCGGTGCACTTCCACCCGATCGAATACGTGGCCGACCCGGCCGTCGTCGCGCAGAACCACAAGATGGTCTCGCTGACGCAAGCCTTCGCCATAGATCTCACGGGGCAGGTGTGCGCGGACCAGTTCGAAGGCAGTTTCTACGGCGGCGTCTCGACCATCCCCGACTTCCACCGCGGCGCCATCCGCTCCGCCGGGGGCAAATCCATCGTCTGCATCCGCTCGACGACGGAAGATGGCCAGCACAGCCGCATCCGCTTCCAGCTTCTGCCAGGCGAGGGGGTCGCGCTCGCCCGCACGGACGTGCACTACGTGGTCAGCGAATTCGGCATCGCCTATCTCTTCGGCAAGACCATCCAGGAGCGGGCGCTGGCTCTCATCGAGATCGCGCATCCGAATTTCCGGGAAGAGCTGCTGGCGAAGGCCAAGGCCGCGCACCTCGTGAAGGCGGAGCAGAAGCTGCCGAGCCAGCGGCCCTACATGGTGGAGGAGGAGCGCACCGTTCTCACCAAGGACGGCAAGACGCTGCGCGTGCGGCCGGCGCGCGCGAGCGACGCCATGGGGCTCAAGGACCTCTTCCACACGCTGTCGAGCAACGACGTCTATACGCGCTTCTTCCGCCGCATGGCGTTCCTGTCGTACCAGGATGCGCAGCGGCTGTGTAACGTCGACTTCGAGCAGGATGTGGCGTTCGTCGCCGTCGAAGGGCCGCGCGATCACGAGATCATCGTCGGGACGGGGGCCTACTTCCTCAATCCGACGACGAACTTTGCCGAAGTCGCCTACATGATCGCGCCGTCCTGGCAGAGCAAGGGCGTGGGCGGCGTCTTGCAGACGCGGCTGCGCGAGTTCGCCGTGTCGCGACGCGTGAAGGGCTTCATCGCCGAAGTGCTGCGCACGAACACGAAGATGCTGAGCCTCGCCCGCGCGGCCGGCGACGACGTCAAGGAGCAGGACGACGGCGAGAGCTGCTACATCACGACGACATTCTGAGCCGGCTCAGGTCTTCAGGCGGTAGCCCGTGCGGAAGATCCACCAGACGAGCGCGAGGCACAGACCCAAGAACGCGAGCGCCAGCAGCGCACTGATCACCACGTCCACATCCGCAAGGCTATAGAAGCTCCACCGGAAGGCGCTGACGAGGTAGACGATCGGGTTGAACAGCGACACCGTCTGCCAGATGCCCGGCAGCATGTTGATCGAATAGAACGTGCCGCCGAGGAAGGTCAGCGGGGCGACGACCAGCATCGGGATCATCTGCAGCTTCTCGAAATTGTCGGCCCAGATGCCGATGACGAAGCCGAACAGGCTGAAGGTGAACGCGATCAGCACCAGGAACGCCAGCATCCACACGGGATGCTCGATGCGCAGCGGCACGAAGAAGGCGGCGGTCGCGAGGATGATGAGGCCAATGAGGATCGACTTCGTTGCCGCGGCGCCGACGTAGCCGATGACAATCTCCAGGGGCGAGATCGGGGCCGACAGGATCTCGTAGATGGTGCCGATGAAGCGCGGGAAGTAGATGGCGAAGGAGGCGTTGGAGATGCTCTGCGTCAGCATCGCCATCAGGATCAGGCCCGGCACGATGAAGGCGCCGTAGGCCACGCCCTCGACTTCCGCGATGCGGCTGCCGATGGCGCCGCCGAACACGACGAAGTAGAGCGCAGTCGACAGCACGGGCGACAGGATGCTCTGCAGCGGCGTGCGCCAGGTGCGGGCCATCTCGAACTTGTAGATGGCACGGATTGCATAGACGTTCATGGGGCGCTCCGCACCAGGCCGACGAAAATGTCTTCGAGCGAACTCTGGCTCGTCTTCAGGTCCGCGAAGCGGATGCCGGCGGCGGCCAGATCCTGCAGCAGGCCCGTGATGCCGGTGCGCTCGCCGCGCGTGTCGTACGTGTAGGTAAGTTCACCGCCTCCGGGCGAAAGCTCGAGCTTGTAGCGGGAGAGCGTTTCGGGAATTGACTGCAACTTGCTCTGCAATTGCAGGACGAGCTGCTTGCGGCCGAGCTTGCGCATCAGTTCCGCCTTCTCCTCGACCAGAAGGAGCTCGCCCTTGTTGATGATGCCGATGCGGTCGGCCATCTCCTCTGCTTCCTCGATGTAATGCGTGGTGAGAATGATGGTGACGCCCGAGGCCCGCAGCGCGCGCACGACGTTCCACATGTCCTTGCGCAGTTCCACGTCGACGCCGGCCGTCGGCTCGTCGAGGAACAGCACCTTGGGCTCGTGCGCGAGAGCC
>RXJK01000239.1:9919-20138 GCA_003963125.1 Hyphomicrobiales bacterium | reverse complement strand
ATCTTGCTGTCCTTCTTGTCCCAGAGGGACAGGTCGCGCAGGATCTTCTCGATATGGGCGGGGTTGGCCGGCTTGCCGAACAAGCCGCGGCTGAAGCTCGCCGTGCTCCAGACGCTCTCGAAAGCATCCGTGTGCAGTTCCTGCGGCACCAGGCCGATGTCGGCGCGCACGGCGCGGTAGTCGCGCTCGATGTCGCGGCCGCCGACCAGGATGGACCCGCTCGACCGATTGACGATGCCGCAGACGATGCTGATGAGCGTCGTCTTGCCGGCGCCATTGGGGCCCAGCAGGGCGAAAATCTCGCCTTGCTGGATTTCCAGATCGATGCCCTTGAGCGCCTGGAAGCCGGACGCATAGGACTTGGAAAGACCGGAAATCGAGATCATCGCCGGCATGGATGCGCGCTCTGTTGTGGACCCCATCGGCAAGGACGTGGATGGAAGGGCTTGGCCGACAGGGGGTGTGCGAAAGGATCGAGCGCTGTGTGGCGCTTTCCCGAGCATCCCGCAAGACTTGAACTTTGACACTGGCGCGCTACCGGGAGCCGATGGCCGTTCGCATGTGCGAATGTTGCCACGCCCCCCTTAGATGTCGGCCGCAATCGCGCTGCACAGGCGATCGATCAGCGCGTCCGGAATTGCCTCGCCCAGAACGTCAGCGTAGCTGCGGACATTGGTGGCAAGCGTCGCCTGTCGCGCATCGCACTCGCCGATGCTGCCGAGGGGGAAGGCCGTTTCCAGCATCGTCTGCTGCAGACGCTCGGCTTCGAGTTCCCGGCGCTTGATGTCGTTGCGCAGGTGTTCCGTTTCCGGCTGGAGCCAGGCTTCGGGCGCGTCTTTCATGGCGCGGCGCACGGCGCGCAGCGGGCGGACGACCTGCCGGCGCCAGGGCTCGATGCGCTGGTCGATGATCTCGACGTTTCGCTTCTCGAGGCGATGATGGTTCGCCCCGTGCCAGAGCACGAACAACACGACATTGACGTCGGCGCCCCACCCGTCCTGCAGTTCGAGACAGGCCCCGGCCACGACAGGATCGGCGTAGACCTTCAAGGAGAAGGCCCAGAAGGCTCCGGGCCGGGATGGTGCGGGCTGCATCTTTGCGAATTCTCCGACGTGGCCCGATCAGTATTGCTGCCGATCCAATCGATGGATCGGTTGTGGCGGTGCAGCCGACACGATCCAGGCCTCCCTGCTCGCACGCTCTTCGGGAGCGTTTTCCGTAATCGTGCTGCCCGACATCGGGTGAATTCTCCGCACGCGTTTCACTGTTCGACACGCGTGATCGGGAAATTGGTTGGGAACGCCGACCGAATGATCCGAAAACGAGCAGCGAATGGCGATTGCTTGGGCTTGCGCATCGCATTTCGGAGTGTACCATGCTCTCTTACGAACATTAGTACCACTGCATGTCGATCGGTCACGCAGCGCAGCGTCGGAGATGGCATCTGCTTCAGAGGTCGCATCGGTGATCGAACTGGCCGGCGTGTCGAAAGTGTTTCCGACGGCGTCGGGCGAACGCGTGCTCGCACTGCACGATGCCAATCTCTCGGTGAAGGCCGGCGAGTTCATCTGCGTCGTCGGGGCCTCCGGCTGCGGCAAGACCACGCTCTTGCGGCTCATCGCCGGCCTCGAGAGCCCGAGCACGGGCACGATCAAGGTCAACAACGCGATCCAGACGGGCCCCTCCGAGAAGATCGGTATCGTCTTCCAGGATCCGACGCTGCTGCCGTGGCGCACGGTCATGGACAACGTGATGCTGCCGATCCAGGTCTTGAAGCTCGACGCGCGACGCTTTCGCGATCGGGCCAAGGAGCTTCTCGCCATCGTTGGGCTCGACGGCTTCGCCAACAAGTATCCGCATGAGCTTTCCGGCGGCATGCGCCAGCGCGTCGCCATCGCACGCGCGCTCGTGCACGATCCCGCCATGCTGCTGATGGACGAGCCGTTCGGCGCGCTCGACGCCATGACGCGCGACCAGCTCAATCTCGAACTCCTCGATATCTGGGCGAAGACCCGGAAAACGGTGCTGCTCATCACACACTCGATCACGGAATCCGTGTTCCTCGCCGACCGCGTGGTCGTCATGTCGCCGCGCCCGGGCCGCGTCGTCGAGGAGATCGCCATCGAGCTGCCGCGGCCGCGCACGCTGGACATGATCAATTCCGACGCGTTCGGCGCCTATGTCCGGCACATCCGCGGACGGCTCACCAACGTTCCCGCCGCACAGTTGCAGGTGGCTTCATGACCGTTCAAGCCTCCGACGCGATCGTGGCCATCGATGCCCGCCAGGTCGCGGCGCGCCCGCGCCCGTGGCTGCACTGGCTCGACCGGTCGACGTCCGTCCTGTTCGCCATCGCGGTCCTCGCCTACTGGGAATTCCACGTCTGGTATTTCGAGGTCGAAGCGCTGCTTCTGCCGCCGCCGAGCAAGATCGTGGTGGCGCTCTGGTACGGTTTGGAGAGCGGCCTCTTCCTCAAGCATCTCGGCATCACGGTCTATCGCGCGCTGTCGGGCTTCGTCATCGCCACGGCGCTCGGCATTGCGCTCGGCGCGCTGATCTCGCAGTTCCGCTTCTTCGAGCGCACCGTCTATCCGTGGGTCGTGGCGCTGCAGACCGTGCCGAAAATCGCCATCGCGCCGCTGATCCTCGTCTGGTGCGGCTACGGTTCGACGTCGAAGATCTTCACCGCGGCGCTGGTTGCGTTCTTTCCGGTGCTCGTCAATACCATCACGGGGCTCAGGAGCTGCGAGCAGAGCAAGCGCGATCTGATGCGCTCGCTGCGCGCCGGCCGCTGGCTGACGTTCCGCATCGTCGAATTGCCCAATGCGCTTCCCTTCATCTTCGCCGGGCTCAACGTCGCGCTGGTGTTCAGTATCCTCGGCGCCATCGTCGGCGAGTTCGTCGGCTCCAAGGACGGCGTCGGCTTCCTCATCCTCGACGCCAACTACCAGCTCGATATCCCACGCGTGTTCGCGCTCCTCATCCTGCTCGGCCTCTACGGCGTGATCTGCCACGCCGTGCTCCAGTTCGCGCAGACCAAGCTGGTGTTCTGGAACGAGCCCGCCAAGGTCACCAACGTCTAGCCACTGTCAAAAGCATGGAGTGCCCCTGATGCAGCGACCGGTTCTACGTCTTCTCCTTGCATCGGCGGTTCTGACGCTGATGGGCCCTCTCACCACGGCGCGTGCCGAGAAGCTCGTCTTCTCGCCGACGACGACCGACATCTCCGTGGGACATGCCGCGCATTCCTCGATCCCCATCACAACCAAGTGCTGGGTCAACGAAGGGCTCGACATCGACGTCGTCGGCATCCAGGGCTCGACCGCCGGCGTGCAGCAGGTCTCGGCCAAGAACGTCGCCTTCACGACGGTCGGCGCAGAGGGCGTGATGATGGCACGTGCCAAGGGCGCGCGGATCAAGGCCGTCTACACCTACGCGCGCAGCACCATCTACCGGGCCGTCGCACTCAAGAGCTCCGGCATCACCAAGACCGAGGACCTCAAGGGCAAGACGCTCGGCGTCATCGCCATGTCGACGGGCGCGGTGCCCTACGGCCGGCAGATGCTGAAGGCCGCCAAGATCGATCCCGACAAGGACGTGCAGTGGCTGCCGATCGGTGAAGGCGGGCAGGCAGCTCTTGGCCTGAAGCGCGGCGACGTCGCGGCGTGGTTCGCGTGGGACACGGCGGTCGCGGCGCTGAAGACCCAGGGCCTCGAGTTCGTCGACATCAAGCCGCCCTACCACGACGCGCTGATCGGCAACGTGGTCGCCGTGCACGAGGATTTCCTTGCGACCCACAAGCAGGAGATCCCGAAGCTTTTGCGCTGCATTGCCAAGGCCACCATCTTCGGCCTCACCAATGCCGAGAAGACGATCAAGATGCATTGGCAGGTCTATCCCAACACGCGTCCGACGGGCGATGAAGCCGAAGCGATGAAGAAGTCGCTGCTCGTCTATGAATCGCGCTTTGCGGGATACCAGGTTCCGGCCGGCGTGAAGTGGGGCGAAAACCTCGCCTCGCAGTGGAACGAGACGGCCAAGCTGATGAAGGAGGAGAATCTCCTGCCGGCCGATTTCGATCCCTCGACCTCCTACACCAACGAGTTCATCGAAGAAGCCAACAAGTTCGACGCCAAGGCCGTCGAGGACGAAGCGCGCAAATAAGCGCGCCACCGACAAGAACCTCGCGGGAGGACGATCGTGACACTGCGCGACGGCATGTTCGCCGAGAGCACGTTTGCAAAGGTTCGGCTGTCTCCGCACGAGGCCGAACCGCTGCCGCACTGGGCCTACACCTCGCAGGACTGGTACGACCGCGAGCAGGAGCGCATCTTCCGCGCGCAGTGGAACTACATCGGTCACGCGAGCCAGATCCCCAAGCCCGGCGACTACTTCACCTGCGATGTCGGCGGCGTCCCGCTGATCGTGACGCGCGCGCAGGACGGCACCATCGGCGCGTTCTTCAATTCCTGCCGGCACCGCGGCTCGAAGCTCCTCTGGGATCAGGGCAACTGCAAGCTGATCCGCTGCCCCTACCACGCGTGGGCTTACGACCTCAAAGGCAACCTCGTCGCGACGCCGCTCGTGGAAGAGGAGATGGCGGAGCACAAGCCGAACCTCGGCCTGCATCGGGCGCGCATAGAGGTCGTCGATGGGTTCCTGTTCGCAACGACCAACGCGAAGCTGCCGTCGGCAGCCGAAACGCTCGGGAGCCTGCCCAAGGAGTGGGCGGGCTACGATCCGGCGAACCTCGTCTGCACGCGCCGCAAGTCGTGGGAGGTGAAGGCGAACTGGAAGCTCTGGTACGAGAACTACAACGACTCGCTGCACGTGCCGTTCGTGCATCCCGACAGCTTGGCGAAGCAGAAGGTCGCCGGGCGGCAGCGCGCCTCGCACGTGGAGACGGACGGCGCCTACATCGCCCACTTCACCATGCACGCCGGCAGCCGCGGCCTGCTCACGGAGCATCAGTCGCAAGGTTTCCCGCGCTTTCCGAACCTCACGGGCCGTTACACCGAAGGCACGTACTATCCCTGCCTGCTGCCCGCCACCCTGTTCGGCTTCACGGTCGACAGCGTCTGGGTGTTCGAACTGCACCCCAAGGGGCCGGATCGCACGACGCTCGTCGCCGCCTCGCTGTTTGCGCGCGAGGCGACGGAGCGGCCGGACTTCGAAGAGAAAGCCGCGCACTACTACCAGCGCGTCGACACGATCGTGCCGGAGGACAACGAAGCGGTCGAGCGGCAACAGGAAGGCCTGTGCCTGCCGGTCGGACTATCCGGCAAATTCACACAACTCGAAACGCTGTGCCACGCCTTCGACAACTGGGTCCTGGACCAGGTCGTCGATCGTCCGGCCTGAAGCGACACGGTGAGGGAACATGAGCAAGGCACCAAGCAAGAGCAAATCGCCGGCCGTCAAAGGCCTGCGCGAATTCATCGAGGCGCTGGAAGCGTCCGACCCGTCGAGCGTGCTGCGCATCAAGGAGCCCGTGGCGCTCGACTGTGAGATGACGGCCATCGCCATGGAACTCGAGCGGCGCGGCCAGTCGCCCGTGCTGTGGTTCGAGAAGGTCGGCAGCACGGGGATGCCGGTCGTGGCGAACCTCTTCGGCAATCGCAAGCGGTTCGCGGTGGCTGCGGGCGTGGAAGAGAACCAGCTCTTCACCGCCTGGGGCAAGCTCGGCGACAAGCTGATGCCGCCCGAGCGCGTCGAGACGGGGCCGGTGCTGGAAACGGTGCTTAGCGGCGCTGACGTCGATCTCGGCAAGCTGCCGATCCCCCGCCACTTCGCCGAGGACGGCGGCGCCTACATCACGAGCGGCATCATCATCGCGAAGGATCCCGACAAGGGCGTGCACAACGCCAGCTTCCACCGCATGCAGGTGAAGGGCAAGCAACTGCTCGGCACCAGCCTGCACAGCCGGCGGCATCTGTGGAGCTACGCGCGCCGCGCCGCCGCGCTCGAGCAGGATCTCGACGTTGTCGTCGTGATCGGCTGCCATCCGCTCTTCATGTTCGGCTCGGGCCTTTGGAAAGGGCCCATCGACACGGACGAGTACGAGGTCGCCGGCGGCTTCCTCGGCGAACCCCTGCGCGTCGCGCGCGGCCCCATGGGCAAGGTCGACATCCCGGTCGACTGTGAGATCGCACTCGAAGGCACGCTGCTCACGCGCGAGCACGCGCCGGAAGGGCCGTTCGCAGAGTTCACCGGCTACGCCTCGGAGCGCTCCACTCAGCACATCCTGAAGGTCAACTCGATCCTGCACCGCAAGAACGCGCTGTTCCAGGACATCGTACCCGGCATCTCGGACGAGCACACGCTGCTGCTGGCCATCCCGCAGGAAGCGCGGCTGTTGCGCACCCTGCACCAGCACAATCCGAACGTGACGGCCGTGGCGTATCCGAAATCCGGCACGTGCCGCTTCCACGCCTACGTGGCCGTGAAGGACGTCGCACCCGGTCAGGCCCGTAACATCGGCATCACGACGCTCGGGGACGATCTCAGCCTCAAGATGGTGGTGATCGTCGACGACGACGTGGACGTCACGCAAGACTTCGACGTGCTGTGGGCGATGGCGACGCGCATGCAGGCCGATTCCGACATCGACACCATCCGCGAGGCCATGGGCGCCGTGCTCGATCCCTCGAACCGCGCGGGCACGACGGCGAAAATGATCATCGACGCGACGCGCAAGACCAATCCGTTCCCACGGCGCCACACGATCCCGTCGGACGCCACGAGCCGCGCGTGCGAACTCATCGAGAAGCTGAAAGCCGGGCGCTAAGCGCTCAGCCGGCTTTCGAGACCAACAATAGAAGACCATAAGCGGGAGACGCGCCGATGAGGATCCTGACACGCGCCGAGGTCGCGAGCCTGATGCCGGATGCGCGCGAGCTGATCCGGATCGTCGAGACGGGGCTCGCGGCGCACGGGCGCGGCCAGGTGGTGCTGCCGCCGAAATCGCACATCGAGATCGACGACCGCGTGAACGGGCACTTCAATGTGCTCCCCGGCTGGGCGGGCGACGGCATTGATCTCGCCGGCGTGAAGGTCATCAGCGACTACGTCGACAACTGGAAGCACGGCCTGCCATCGGAGATCGGCGTGCTGGCGCTGATGGATCCCGCCACGGGCATGCCGCAGGCGCTGATGGATGCGACGCTCATCACCGCCGCGCGGACCGGCGCCGTGACGGGTGCAGGGGCCCGCCTTCTGGCGCCCAGCAAAGCAAAGGTCGTCGCGCACATCGGTGCGCGCGGCTCGGCTATTCACAACATTGCAGCGCTCGCCGCGCTCGGCATGGCGGACGAAGTGCGCATCTGCAGCAACCGCGCCGAGACACGGACGAAGCTTGCGCAGCTCGTCAGCGAGCGGATCGGCGTGAAGGCCCGGCCCTACGACAGTATCGAAGAGGCGGTCAAAGGTGCGGACATCGTCGTCGAGGCGACGCGGCTCGAGACGCCGCAGCTTCTCATCAAGGACGAGTGGCTGAAGCCCGGCTGCCTGCTCGTGACCTACGGCTGGAAGATGGCATCCGACCCCGCGACCGTGCTGCGTGCAAGCAAGGTCGTCGTCGACGACTGGGCGCAGTGCTGCAAGGGCGGCCAATTGCATCCGATGATCGAGGACGGCCGGCTCACGCGGGCCGGCGTGCACGCGGAAATCGGCGAGATCGTCGCCGGCAAGCTGCCCGGCCGGGAGCGCGACGACGAGACCATCGTCTTCTGGCATCGCGGCTTTGCCATCAGCGACATCGTCGTCGGCAAGTATCTCCTCGGAAAGGCCGAGGCGCAGAACGTCGGGCTCTCGCTGCAGATGTTCGGCCGCAAAGGCGGGGAAGACGGCGAAGTCGTTTAGCTCGCCTTCCTCCGCTCTGCATTTCCGGAAGCCGTGCGGAGCGCGGCTGTTCAGGGTCCTGCCGTTCGGAGTGAATTTCGACGGGGAAAGATCCCGGCTCTCGCTGCGCTCGGCCGGGAAAGCAAAAGTAGAGAGACCCTACTTGAAGCGGGCGTCGCGCCAGCGGATGGCGGCTTTCAGGCCTTGCTCGCGCGCGATCTTGCGGAACTCGAGGCCTTCAGGCGACTGCGCCATCGAGGTGAGGCTGAACATCTCCTGCCCGTACTCGATGTTCGCCAGCAGCCCGCGCATGTCATAGGCGCGATTGATCGCCTCCTTGTTCTGCTTCATGGCGATGGCCGGCAGGCGCGCCATGCGCAGGGCGACCTTGCGCGCTTCGTCCATCAGCGTGTCGGCCGGCACAACGCGGTTCACGAGGCCGATGCGGTAAGCCTCCTCAGCGGAGATGCGCTCGCCCATGAGCAAGAGCTCCTTGGTGTGCTTCATGCCGATCACCCAGGGCATGATGAGGAAGGGCGGGGCCGAGGAGAACTCGATTTCCGGCTCGCCGAACTGGGCCGTATCGGCCGCGACCGTGAAGTCGCACGTCATGGCGAGATCGCAGCCACCGCCGAGGCAGTAACCGTTCACCGCCGCCACTACGGGAAGCCGCGAGCGCCACACGCGCAGCCACGTCTCGTTGCCGTCCTTGGCGTGATCGCGCCAATCCTGCACGGAAGAGCGCGGCTTCTCTTTCGGCGCGATGTCGAAGCCGGCGCTGAAGGCCTTGCCGCGGCCCGTGACGATCACGGCGCGGATCGCATCGTCGCGTTCGCACGCGTCCATCGCTGCTCGGAAGTCGGCGAGGAGCTGATCCGACAGGGCGTTCATCTTGTCGGCGCGGTTGAGAGTGAGCGTGGCGAGGGCGCCATCGCGCTCCAACTCGATGGTTTGGTAGCTCATGCAGGGTCCTTTGTGTTCGTCGTTGCAGGGATGATGAGGGCATCGAGGACGACCGCGCCCTGGCCTGCGGGAAGCACAGACACCGGGTTGAGATCGATCGATTGCAGGTGGTCGGCGTAAGCCGCGCCGATCAGCGAGAGGCGCGACAACAGTTGCGAGAAGGCGTCCGCATCCGCGGTAGGCTTGCCGCGATAGCCGGCCAGCAGCTTGGCTGCGCGCGTCGCTTCAATCAGGTTTCGGGCTTCATCGGCATCGATGGGGCACAGGTCGGAGGCGGCGTCCTGCAGGAGCTCCACGAGCACGCCGCCCATGCCGGTGACGATACCCATGCCGAAGGGCTCCTGGCGGTTGAGCCCGGCAATCAGCTCCACACCGCCCGCGACCATCTCCTGCACCACGACGCCGTCGATGCGCGCGTTGGGCGCGTGCCGGCGGGCGGACGCCATGATCTCGGCAAACGCGGTCGCGACGGCCGTCGCATCCGCGAGCCCAACGCGCACACCACCGACCTCCGTCTTGTGCGGGAGATCGGCGCTGTCGATCTTCATCACAACGGGATAGCCGATGGCATTGGCCGCCGCGACGGCCGCATCCGTCGTGGTGGCGGAGCGTTCGCGCGTGACGCGGATGCCGTGCGCCGCGAGAAAAGCCTTGGACACACGCTCGGAGAACGGCGCACCGGTCGCGAGCCGCGTCTGCCACTCCGGCATCGGCGCGATCGGTTTCGGCGGCTGTGGCGGGGCGAACGCGGCAAGCTCCATCATCCGGCCGATGGCCAGCAGGCTCGCCCGCGCGCCCTGCATGACGGCGACATCGGTGCCGGCGAACGGCTCGATGACGTGCGGGTGCATGCCGCCGGCCGTCGGATTGAAGAAGGCGACGGGCTTGTCGATTTCGCGCGAGACGGCGGCGACGGTGTCGGCGATGCGTCGGTAGTTGCCGGCGCCGCGGGTGGAGAGTGCGGGGGAACAATCCTGCACCACGGCGATCATCGACACGGCCGGATCGGCGGCGAGCGCCCGGATGGCGCCGCTGTAGACGTTGGCGGAATCATAGACGCCGCGATCGGTCGTATCGAGCGGATTGCCGAGGTTGGCGAAGGACGGCAGTACGCCACGCAGCTTTTCGAGCGTGGCGGGAGCGAAGTCCGGCAGATGCACCTTGGCCGCGTGGGCCAAATCCGAGACGAGTGACGTCTCCCCGCCGCTCACCGCGATCATGGCGACGCCCTTGCCTCGAGGCGGCTTGCGCACCTTCAGCATCAGGGCGCACTGCTCGGCGAGTTCGTCGAAGTCGTCGACGGCGATGACGCCGGTGCGGCGGAAGAAGGCGCGATAGGCCTCCCAGTTGCCGGCGAGCGAACCGGTATGTGCGGCGGTCGCGGCGGCGCCCTTTTCCGTGCGCCCGACTTTCAGCG
>RXJK01000239.1:9701-9869 GCA_003963125.1 Hyphomicrobiales bacterium | reverse complement strand
CTCTTGCCGGCCTTACGCATGGCGCGGGCGGCTCGGGCGAAGTGCTCCGGATCGCGCAGCATCTCGACGAACAGCGCGACGACCTGCGTTTCTGGATCGGTCGCCAGATGCTCCAGGTAGTCCGCCATGTCGAGCACGGCCGCGTTGCCGACCGAGACGATGTTCGAC
>RXJK01000239.1:0-9612 GCA_003963125.1 Hyphomicrobiales bacterium | reverse complement strand
GATTCCGGAGCTATAGAGCGAGACGCGGTTGTGCACGTTGACGAGGCCGAGGCAATTTGGCCCGCACAGCGTGATGCCGAGGCGCTGGCACAGCGAAGTCAACTCCTGCTGACGGGCCCGCCCCTCGGCACCCAGTTCCGCGAACCCGCTGGCGAACACGACGGCGGCCTTCAGGCCGTTCGCAGCGCCTTCCTCCAGGGCGTGCCCGATCTTGTCGGCAGGCACGGCGAGCACCGCGCACTCGGCAGGCGCCGGCAGCGCAGCAAAGGCCGGGTAGGCGCGGTGGCCCGCAACCTCCGGCGCGCTCGGATGGATGGGATAGATCTTTCCCCGGTAGCCGAAGCGCGACAGGTTGACGACGACGTTGTTGCCGAGCGTGTTCTCGCGCGGGGACGCGCCCACGATGGCAATCGAAGTGGGCGCGAAGAGCGATGAAAGGCGTGACATGCTGCTTAAGTACTTCCTGTCTGTCTAGGGATCGCCGGGAACGTTGTAGGAGGGCGCGTCGCCGGGGTTGAGCGCCCGCGTGCGGTAGGCGAGCATTTGCGGCTCGTAGTCGGTCCAAAGGCGGCGCAACGTGGCGATCGGATCGACATCGTCCCAATCGCACCGCAGATCGACGAGCGCGAAGGGCTGGTCGTGCGCGACGATCAACGCGGCCGAGTGCGTGGGGCCTTCCTCGCCGCCGGCATCGCGGCCGGCTTCGAGGGATCGCAGCAGGCGTTCGGCGAGATGGTCGGCGGCTCTCTCGCCGAAGACCTCGACCATGCGGGCCGTGACGTCGCCGCTCTTCAGCATGTTACCGGCGGCGATGCAGTCGGCGGCCTCCGACACGTTGTACGTGCCGAGGATCTTGTGGCCGCTGAAGCTGGCGGTGCGGCCCGCCTTGTCGACGACGGTGATCTGCCGATACTCGGTGAAGGGCCGGCCTTCGAGCGCCTTCGCCAGCGCTGTTTTCGCGTCGAGGCCCGTGGCCAACAAATCGAGGACGCGCGGACCGTACGTCGGGTCCGTCACGTTCTGCGTCGCGACGGCGCCGACGCCCGCACGCGCATGCGGGCAGCGCGCACCCACCGCGATCGAGGAGGTCGAGATGGCGACGCCGAACATGCCCGTGCGCGCGCACTGTCCAGCAATGGAGAATGTCATCGCACCCTCGTCAGGTCTTGTCGGGAATGACGGCCGTCACTTCGATCTCGACCAGCCACTCGGGTCGCGCGAGCGCCGTCACGACGAGGCCCGTCGAGCATGGGAATACGCCCTTCAGCCAGCTCCCCACCTCGCGATAGACGGCCTCGCGGGAGCGGATGTCGGTGAGATAAATGACGATGCGGCAGATGTGGCCAAGCTCGGAGCCAGACTCCTCGAGCAGCAGCTTGATGTTCTCCATCGCCTTGCGCGCCTGGAGTTGCGGATCGCCGACGTGCACGTTCACCCGGTCGTCGAGGTTCTGCGCCACCTGGCCGCGCACGAACACCATGGTGCCGCGGGCGACGACGGCCTGGCACAGGTCGTTGTCGAGCTTCTGCTCGGGGTAGGTGTCCTTCGTGTTGAAGGGACGGATGCGCTTATGGATCATGGAAGGGGCTTCTTGCTTCGGTGGGTCTGTGTTGAACGGTGATGCAGGGTCATTCCCTGCTGCGGCTTCGGGCGGCGGGCAGGGTTAGGACGATGTAGTCCTCTTCCACCGCGACGGGAAACATCTCGAGGGCGAGCGAGGTGTCTTCGAGCTGGTCTCCGTGCGCGACCGTCACTTCGAAAGTTCGCGCGCGCCATTGGCTCGGGGCGCTCTTCGAGCGGCCGGTGCGCAGATCGAATTCCCAGCCGTGCCACGGGCAGCGGATGATCTCGCCCTGCCGCGTATAGGTGTAGACGCCCGGCTCATTGGACTCGACGAGGCCCGTCTGGCGTCCCTCGCAGAAGCTGCCGCCGCGGTGCGGACACCTGTCGAGCGTCGCAAAGAATTCCCCGCGCACGTTGAAGAGCGCGATGTCGCGCCCGTCCACCGTGACGCGTTTGCGCGTGCCATCGGGAACGTCGCTCGCCCGCGCGACGACGTGCCGGGTGCTCATGCCCCGGCTCCGTAGAGCTCGCGCGCGTTGAGCGAGAACATGCGCGCACGATCGGCGTCCGCCACCGGGAAGGGCAGGCAGTTGTCCGGATCGTCGTAGTCCCAGTGCGGATAGTCGGAAGCGAAGAGAATGCGATCCCAGCCGATCTGATCGATGGTCTGCGCGAGGAAGCGCATGTTCTCCGGCTCCTCCATCGGCTGGCTCGTCACCCAGATGTGGTCGCGGATGTATTCGGAGGGCAGCCGAGTGAGGCTCGGCGTCTCCGACTTCAGCCGCTTCCAGTGCGTGTCTAGCCGCCACGTGAGCGGCGGGAGCCAGGCAAAGCCGCCCTCGATCATCACGACCTTCAGCTTCGGGAAGCGCGCGAACACGCCCTCGATCACGAGGCTGATCACCTGCGACTGGCAGGACTGCGCATGGGCGCTCATCTCCTCGATGTAGAAGGACGGCCAGCCGCCGGCGGAGATCGGAAAGCCGCTGTTGCCGAAGGCGTGGAATGCGACCGGCAGTCCGGCGCGCTCGGCCGCCTCGTAGACGGCCCAGTAGTCGCGACTGCCTGCGGGGCGCTTGGTACGGCTGAGGCACAGCACCTGCACGAAGTCCGGATGGCCCGCCAGCCGCTCGATCTCGGCGACGGCGGCGGCGCCATGCTCGTAGGCAACGATGATCGAGGCCTTGAGGCGCTTGTCCTTGCTCGTCCACTCCGCGATCTGCCAATCGTTCACGGCGCGGCACAGCGCGACGGCCAGATCCGGGTTCTGATAGTTCCCCGGATGCGGGTTGATGACGGTGAGGACGGCCAGCGTCACGTTGAAGGGATCGAGGTACTGCTTCTGCATGAAGGGCAGGCTGCTGCCAGGACGGCCGCCGGGCGGCCAGGCATCGAGGCGCGCGGCTTCGGGCTGACCCTTCGGATAGAGCGGGCCGTAGACCGGACCCTGCATGCGGCGGCCGCCGTATTCCGTCAGATGCTGCTGCCAGTGGCGCGAGAGAAAAGGAAACAGATCCTTCGGCGAGTTCGGCAGCGGATGCACGTCGCAATCGGCGATCGCCGGCCGGACCTTCTGCGGCTTGTTCCCAACCGGACGTTCCACAACGTTCGTCGTCATGACTTCGTCTCCTCGAGCCGTCGATAGGTTTCGCGCGGATTGTCGAATTGCATCTTGCGGGCCAGCGTGGGCGAAATCACGTCCGGCACCGCGTCGTCGCCGTCGAACTGCCAGTGCGGGTAGTCGCTGGCGAAGAGAAGCAGCTTGTCCGAGCCCATCTGCTCCATGAACTGTCCGAAGGCCACGGGCGTCGCGGGGCCGTCGAGCGGCTGCGCCGTCAGCCGCACGTGATCGCGCACGATCTCGAACGGCGGGCGATCGACCCAGGGCACTTCCATCCTGAGCCCCTTCCAGAACTTGTCGAGGTGCCAGATGTGCGCGGGCAGCCACGACACGCCCGACTCGATCAGCACCACGCGCAGATCCGGGTATTTCGAGAACACGCCTTCGCAGATGAGGCTCGCGAGCTGCGTCTGGAAAGCGAGCGACTGGTTGACGTAGTCTTCGGTGTAATAGGACGTCCAGCCGACGGGCGTCGTCGGATGCCGGAAGCTGCTGCCGGCGTGGATGCCGACGGGCAGGCCGTGGCGGGCGGCGGCCGCGTAGATGGGCCAATTGTGGCGGCGCCCAAGCGGCGTTTCGCCACCGACCAGCATCAGGACCTGCACGAAGCGCTTGTCGTTGGCCCAGTGCTCGATCTCGTCGACGCTGCGCTCGACGCTCTGCACGGGCAAGACGATGGAGCCGCGCAGTCGCGGATCGCGATCGAGCCACTCGCGCGCGAGCCACGTGTTCAGGCCGCGGCACAGGCCGGCGGCGAGGTCCTCGTTGAAAAGCGTCTGCACGCCATAGAGCGCATTGCAGATGGCGATGCCGGTGCCCCAGCGATCGAGGGTCTCCACGCGCATCGCCTCGACGTTCGCGGCGGGCTTGCGCGCTTGCGGACGCCAGTCGGATCGGGCGGTCAAAGGTGCGCCCGGCGGATAATTCCAGGTCTCGAGATCGGGCAAACCGGATTGGTCGATGACTTCCGCCCAATGGTCCGAGAGGTGCGGCATGAGGCTCTTCATCCCCGGAACGGAGGGATGGACATCACAGTCGATGGCGCCCGGTAGTGGTTTCGGCACGCTCGCCCCCTTCACCTACTCAGCACGGACACTCGGGAACACGTCTTCCACGTCTGTTGCCTTTCGGAGCGGCATCGAAGTTCGCGTTCTGCCCGGCGAATAGGCGCGCGAGAGGATTCGCGTTTTTGCCGTCGTCCAACGCTTGCCAGCCTGCGCCTGTTTGAGCAAGATTGCACTAGTATGCTTTTCCTGAAAAGCATACTACGCGCAATTCTGGGTAGACTATGGTGCAGGAGGTCCGCGACAAACGCTCCGCTTTTGCAATGCAAAATATGGATGCGTGGGCGGTCCGCCGGCTTCGAGACTAGGGAGACACGCTGATGCTCGCTCGAATTCTGATCGCTGCGGCGGGGCTCGTGACGTGCGTCACGCTCGCGAACGCGCAGGAACCGAAGCTCGTCGAGGCCGGCAAGCTCACGTGGGGAAGCTCTCCCACCTTTGCGCCATTCGAGTTCGTGCGTGAGGGCAAGCCGGTCGGTTTCGACATCGATCTCGTGGACGAACTCGCCAAGCGCTCCGGTCTCGCCTCGAACATGATGGGCATGGAGTTCAAGGGCGTGGTGCCTGCCCTCCTTGGCGGGCGCGTCGACATCGGCGTGAGCGGCCTCTACATCACGCCGGAGCGGCTCGCCGCGGTGGACTTCATCCCCTATGTCCTCGTCGGCAACCAGATCGTGGTGAAGAAGGGCAATCCGAAAAAGGTCTCGGGCCCGACGACGCTGTGCGGCCTTAAGGCCGGTGCCGCGGTCAACACGGCCTTCGAGGCTTCGACGAAGAAGCTGAGCGAAGAGTGCAAGGCTGCCGGAAAGCCGGAGATCGACATCCTGTCGCTGCCGGGCACGAGCAACGTCGCGGCCGCGCTGGCCCAGGGGCGGATCGATGCCGCCCTCACGTCGACGGCGACGATCGCCGCGATGATCAACGAGAACCCGGACACCTACGATATCGCGAGCGAGCCGTTCGACGTCACCACCAAGGTCGGCATCGCGGTCGGCAAGGACAACGGGGCCCTGAAAGCCAAGCTCGATGCTGCGCTGCAATCGATGGCCAAGGACGGCACCTACGCCGCGCTCATGAAGAAGTGGAACCTGCCGGCGCAGGCATCCGTGTTCTGAGATCGCCAGCACATGGCCGTTTTTCATACTGAGACGTTCCTGCGCAATCTTCTCAGCTACGATTACGCGGCCGCTACCGGCACCACCGTCTGGATCAGCCTCGCCTCGATGGGGCTCGGCCTCGTGGTTGGGATCGCCATCGCGGTGGGACGCGAAACTTCGCTGTGGCCGCTGAAGGTGCTGGCCACGCTCTACCTCTGGATCTTCCGCGGCACACCTGTGCTGCTGCAGATCGTCTTCGCCTTCAACGTGCTGCCGGCGTTCGGACTGATCCTGCCGGCCTACGCCTGTGCCATTCTCGCGCTGGGCCTCGCGGAAGGCGCCTACATCAGCGAGATCATGCGCGCCGGCATCCACGCGATTGGCAAGGACCAGCGGGAGGCCGGCAGTGCGCTCGGACTGCGGCCGTGGCAGATCATGTGGCTGATCGTGCTGCCGCAGGCGATCCGCATCGTGATCCCGCCGATCGGCAACCAGTTCATCGGCATGCTGAAGCTGTCGGCGCTGGTGTCGGTCATCGGCGTGCGCGAGCTGCTGCTCACGGCGGAGCAGGCTGCGTCGTTCGACTTCCGCTATCTGGAAGCGCTGTCGGCAGCAGGGATCATCTATCTCGCGCTGACCACGATCTTCACGATCGGCCAGACCGCGCTCGAGAAGGCGCTGAAGCCCGGCGCCCGGTGGTCGAGCGACACGGCACTGCCGCCAGGAACCGCGGACATGCGGTCTTGAGCAGGGCCCCCTGCCCCACCGCAATGGCACTCCCCTATTGTCCCGAGGGCCCAGCCTTCCGCTGGTAACAGCTGAGCCTTGTATTGCCGTCTCAGCGCTGCTCCCGACTTCGCGCGGCGGCGTCGTAGGCCATGTAGGCGCGCTGGATCTGGATCTGGTCGGCGAGAAAACGGGCATCGTGCCAGACGCCCCAGATGAAGCTCGAGCCGCGCCGCGACTGCCACGGGAGGCCGAGGAAATATACGCCCGGCTCCGTCGATACGCCGCGCTGGTGCCTGGGCTTGCCCTTGTCGTCGAAGGTATCGACCTTCAGCCAGCCGTAGTCGAAGGCGAAGCCGGTGGCCCAGATGATGGTCGTGATGCCGGCCTTGGCGAGATCGAGCGACAGGATCGGCTCGCGGATGCAGGCGGCATCCGGGACCTTCTCGCGCGCGGCCGGGTCTTCCGGCAGATCGAGGCCGTTGCGGGTGACGAAAGCATCGGCCTCGTCGAGCACCGACATCAGGTTCTCGTCGCCGCGGCGGATGTTGTCGACGAGATCCGGTGCGAACCGCAACGCGCCCTTGTCGTAAGCCTCCGTGCGGCCGACGAGGATCATGCCGTTCGCGGCGAGACGGCGGAAATCGATCGTGTGGCCGCCATGGGCACCGCTGACGGCGATCGTCACATGTTCCTTGCCAGCTTCGCGCGCGGCCGCGTCCCACTTGCCGAGCACGCCCAGCCACCAGCAGTAGTCACGGCCGCGGTACGCCCGTGGCGGGCGGTCGTGCGGGCCGACCGAGAGATAGACGCGCCGGCCGGACTCCAGAAGCTCCTCCGCGATCTGCGTGCCAGAGGAGCCGGCGCCCACGATCAGCACCGCGCCCTCGCGCAATTGGGCCGGGTTGCGATAGCCCGTCGAGTGCATCTGGGCGACCGGCGCATCCGCCGGCAACATCTTCGGAATGATGGGGCGCTGGAACGCGCCCGTCGCGGCGACAATGTTGTTGGCTTCGATGACGCCCGCCGACGTCTCCACACGAAAGCCCGTGCGCCCCGGAATTCTCTCGGCCTTCAGAACTTCGACGTTGGTGCGAATCGGCGCTGCGATCTTCTTCGCGTAGGCGACGAGGTAGTCCGCGACGGTTTCCTTTCCGGGGAAGTCGTCGGGCCCGACGGACTTGTCGACGTCGCCGAATTCGAGCCCCGGAAAGCGGTCGTGCCAAGCCGGGCCGTTGGCGACGAGCGAATCCCACCGTTCTGACCGCCAGCGTTCCGCGATCCTTTGCCGCTCGAGCACGAGGTGCGGTATGCCGTTGCGGCTGAGGTGCTCGCTCATGGCGATGCCCGCCTGTCCTCCGCCTACCACGAGCGTGTCGATCTTCTCGGCTGCCATCCGCTCTGCCTCTTCGCTGTCAGTTCCGCGCTGACTTTAGCGTAGGCTCGTCGCGTTTGGACCAGCAATATTGTTTTGAGCAGCTATCTCGGCGTGGGGTGACGACGATGCGGATCAGGCAGCGTACCGGCGCCCGGCGTGGCGTCGGGATCGGTCAAGCTTTCCTTGGCGTGCGGACCCGGCAGCGGCGTCCGGTGATCGCCCCCCTCTTTGGGTTGCGCAGGCTGCTCCGTGTCGCGCTTGTCCTGTTCGTGCTGCTTGTCATCAGGGTGCGTCATGCGTTGTCCTCTTTGGCCGTGAGGGCAAACGGCGCGGAAGGTCGAGGCGTTCCGGCGACTGGACCGGCTGCGGAGGACGTGTGCGGCGACGCTGGGCGGGTTGGCCTCGCACCTGGAGACTTCGATGCACCCGCTCCCGCTTGCGTTCTTCGACCGGCCCGCCGATCGCGTCGCACGGGATCTCATCGGGGCGACGCTGTTTCGCGCCGACGGCGACTGCACCACGCCGTTCCTGATCGAAGAGACGGAAGCCTACCTCGGGCCGCATGATCTTGCCTGCCACACCGCCCGCGGACGGACGCGACGCACCGAGGTGATGTTCGGTCCGCCCGGCCGCTTCTATGTCTACAAGGTGTACGGGCTGCACCTTCTCCTCAATGTGGTCACGGGGCCGGCGGGGATCGGGTCGGCGGTGCTGCTGCGGAGCGCGGGAGGATTTCGCGGGCCGGGACGTCTGGGGCGCGCCCTTGGTCTGACGCTCGCGCTGAATGGACAACCGGCGGTGCCGGAGACGGGGCTTTGGTTTGCGAGCGACGGCGAACAGCGTGCGCGGGTGAAGCGGACTGCGCGCATCGGGGTCGACTACGCGGGGGCGCGGTGGGCGGCGCGAAAGCTGCGGTTTGTGAGGACGGGTAAGGCGCGCTGGTGATCAGCCATGTCGCGGCAAGGCCCCGGACTGGCGCTGACGCGCCATCCGGGACGCAGATAAGGAACACGTGCGCGCAGACAAAGGCGGGCGCGTCAGAGGCTGCCGAAGCTGTCGCGCAGTTCGCGCTTGAGGATCTTGCCGATGCCGCTGCGCGGAAGCTGCTGCATCACGCGGAGCGCGGCGAGGCGCTGTGTTTTTCCGACGCGCCCATTCAGCCAATTCTTGAGAGCATCGGCATCGAGGTCCTTGCCGGCCTTGGCGACGACGAAGGCGACCGGCGTTTCGCCCCAGTCCTGCGACGGCACACCGACCACCGCCGCTTCAAGGACATCGGGATGCGTGATCAGCTCGGCCTCGAGGTCGCTCGGGTAGATGTTGAAACCGCCCGAGATGATCATGTCCTTCTTGCGGTCCATGAGGGTGAGGAAGCCGTCCTTGTCGAAGCGGCCCACGTCGCCCGTGCGGATGAAGCGTCGTCCCTCGGCATCGAACCACTCGGCGGCGGCCGTCTTGTCGTCGCGCTTGTAGTAGCCGTTCATGACCGCCGTCGAGTGCCCCACGACCTCGCCGATCTCCCCTTGCCCGACCTCGCGTCCCTCTTCATCGATGAGCCGGATATCGTGGCCCGGCAGGGGCTTTCCCACGGTCGCGAGCTTTTCGGGGAAGAGATGGGCCTCGAGGCAGCACGTGCCGCCGCCCTCCGTCATGCCGTAGTATTCGGTGAGGCCGCCCGGCCAGCGCTTCAGCACGTCGGCCTTGAGGGCGGCGTTGAAGGGCGCGCTCGTCGACAGCTTCACGCGGAAGCTCGACAGATCGAAGCGATCGAAATCGGGCACGCCCATGATGCGTTGATACTGCACCGGCACGAGCATGGCGTGGGTAACGCGATGGCGTTCGGCGAGTTCGAGAAAGCGCACGGCGTCGAACTTGTCCATCAGCACGACGGTTCCGCCGTAGCCGATCGTGGGGAAGAAGCTGACGAGCGTCGTGTTGGAGTAGAGCGGCGTGGAGACGAGCGTGACCACGTCCCGGCCGTATCCGAGATTGATTGCCCGGAAGAGCTGCGTCCAGCGCATCTCGAAGGATTGGACGATGCCCTTCGGCTCGCCCGTCGTGCCTGACGAATAGATGATGTTGAAGGCCTGGCGCGGCGCAATCTCGGCCGGCGCGGGGCGGGCACCAGAAGCCGGCAGCCAGGCTTCGAAGGGTTGCCCATGC
>RXJK01000138.1 GCA_003963125.1 Hyphomicrobiales bacterium | reverse complement strand
CGCTCGATGAGCGTCACCAGATAGTCGAGCGCCAGGGCCACGGCCATGAGCATGAAGAGCCCCACCCAGACCGCGTTGAGATCGTAGAGGGTGCCCGAGTAGTAGACGAGGTAGCCGAGCCCCTTCTTGGCGGCGATGTACTCGCCGACCACGGCGCCGATCAGGGCGAAACCCACGTTGAGGCGCAGGCCTGAGACGATCCAGGGCACCGTCGAGGGCACGACGACCTTGAAGAACGTCTGGCGGGGCGACGCCCCGAGCGACCGCATCAAGCGCACGAGGTCGCCATCCACTTCCATCGCACCACTGTAGGCCGTCATGAGCGACACGATGAAGGTGATGATGCCTGCGATCGCGATCTTGGATTCGATGTCGATGCCGAACCAGACGATGATCAGCGGCGCGAGCGCGATCTTCGGCAGGCCGTTGATGGCGACGATGAAGGGCCGCAGCACCGCGGCGAGCGTCGGCGTCAGCCACAGTGCGAGCCCCAAGAAGCTGCCAAAGAAACTGCCGATGGCAAAGCCGAGGATCGACTCGTAGGCCGTGATGGCCGTATCCGCGATCAGCGATCCGTCGACCAGGAGCTTCCAGAACTTGTCGAGGATGCCGCTCGGAAGTCCGTAGAGATAGACCTTTAGCACGCCGAAGCGCACGAGGGCTTCCCAGCCGGCGAAGAACGCGATCGTGAGAAACAGCTGCCCTGCCAGCACCACGAGCCAGGGCGACACGCGGCTGCCCCGCGGCCGCGGCCGGGCTCCGGCGGCGGTCGCGGAAGCTGCCTCAGGTTTTGCCCCGGCGACGGCCACCGATCACTTCTTCAAGTGTGCGATGGACGAGATCTCGACCAGGAACTCCGGCTTCACGAGATCCGTCTTGATGCAGAAGCGCGCCGGGAAATTGTTCGGGAAGTATTCCTTATAGACGGCATTCATCTTCGGGTAGTCGGCATAGTCCTTGAGGAAGATGGCGTTGTAGGCCACGTCGGCAAGCGTCCCGCCGGCGGCTTCCACAACCGACTTGATGGTCTCGATAACGGCGCGGGTCTGGGCCGTGGCATCACCGACGCCGATGGTCTGGCCGTTCGAATCCATGGCGAGGATGCCCGACACGTAGACCACGTTGTCGGCCACGACGCCCGGCGAATAGGGCGCGAGCGGCGGGGGCGAGCCCGGCGGGATGATGGGCGTGCGCGGCATGTGATGTCCTCCGATGTTCCGGTTCTGGATCAGGCCTGGTTGGAAAGGGCGCAGAATTCGGATGTGGTTGTGACCCACCCGAAGAAGCTCTGCGTGTTCATGACGGTCGCCGTGTGCAGTTCGCGCGGGCCCGCTTGCCAGGCGGCGTCCTCGATCAGGATCGGGAAGTATTCGAGGAAGAACGCATCCCGCAGGGTCGATTCCACGCACACGTTCGTCGCCACGCCCACGAGCAACAGGTTGCGCACGCGGCGGGCGCGCAGCATGGCGTCGAGGTTGGTGCCGGCGAAGCCGCTGTAGCGCGGCTTCTGGATGACGATGTCTTCCGGCTGCGGCACGAGATCGTCGACGATCGCGTAGTCCCAGGTGCCTTTGGTGATGAGCTTGCCGTCGTACTGCGCGTTCGATCGCATCAGCTTCAAGGCGTTCGACTTCCACCAGTTGGGAGACTGCGGGCCGCCGGCCTCCTGCTTGGCCGCGTCCCAGCCATTCTGGAAGTAGACGATCGGCATGCCGAGAGCGCGGGCTGCCGCGATCACTTTCTTGATCTTCTTGATCACGCCGGCGGCGCCGGTGATGTCGAAGCCGGCGAGGTCGAGGTATCCGCCTTTGGTCGCGTAGGCGTTCTGCATGTCGACGACGATCAGCGCCGTCTCTTCGGGCGCCAAGGGAAATGTCTCGGGGCGCGCCGAAAGTCCGAGCGATGTCGCCTTGCGCGGCAATTCCTGCGGCTGCTCCCGCACCGGCACGCGCGGCTTGGAAGTCTTGGGCTTGGAGGACGTTTTCGCCGTCATGCGGGCAGCCCGAATTCGGCCGCTGCCTTCTCGGCGAAGCGCGTGTCGACCATCTCTTCGTAGGGCAGCGTCTGCTTCAGCGTGCCGGCGACGGATTCGTGCTTCATGATCGCGTCCCAATCCACCTTCGTGATGACGGGATTGCGCGGCACGACGTTCTTCGTCTGCATGAAGTTCTTGGAGCCCGCCGCGATGACGTCGGGCGCCACCTGCGGAAACTCCGCCCGGCTGATCTCGGCGTGCGCGTCGGGCGTCGTGTGCAGATACTTCATGGCCTCGGCGAGCGCGTTGTTGAAGCGCTGCACGACCTCGCCGTTCTCTTTCACGTACTGCTCGGTGCAGAAGATCGAGGTGAAGGCGATGGGGCCCAGCACGTCGGCGAACGAGAAGGCGAGTTCGAGCCCGAACTGGTTGACGCCGATGGAGGCGTCCCAGTCGAACACGACGGCGACGTCCGCGCGGCCATCCTTGACCGCGGCAGCCTGGGCGCCGGGAGGCAGCTCGAGGAAGTTGACGCCCGCTTCCTTCGGGTCGAAGCCGCCGATCGAGCGCATCATGTAGGTCGGGGTCGAGATGGTGTTGGAGGGAAAGCGCAGCGTCGCCACGGTCTTGCCCTTGAAGTCGGCGAGCGAGGCGATCTTCACGCCGGGCTTGGCGATGGCGAACAGCGAGATGGCGCCCGCGATCTTCGAGATGCAGCGCATCTTGCCGCCTTCGAGCGTGGCGTTGACGCTCATCCCCGTACCCGTGCAGGCGAACTGCGCGCGCTGCGAGAGCAGCACGGGCACGGGCAGCGCGATGCCGCCCGCCGTCGAGATCTCGGCGTCGAGCCCGTGCTTCGTGAAGAATCCCTTGCGCATGGCCGTGTAGATCGGCGTGTAGAGAGCGATGTGGATCGCCTCCGAAATCGTGATCTTGGTCCGCGCCTGGGCTAGCGCCGGGAAGCCCAACCCGGAAGCGGCGACGGCGCCCAGGCCGGCAATGGCGCCGCGGCGGGAGACGGCGGCCGAGGTAATCTTGGAAACTGCAGTTTCTGGTGCCTTGCGCATCGACTGGAACCTCGTCTCGCTGACCGAAAGAATTATGCGTCCCAAGATTTCCGGTGCGCGCCTCAGCCCCACCTGGGAGCAGCGCGGGCGCCCCGTGGCCTCGATTACATGCGGGTCACAAGTCTTGCACAAATACTAAATCGGGATGTATTCATAACCTATGGCTATGAGACTAAGCTTTAGGCAAATGCAGGCGTTCGTCGCCACGGCGCGCATGCGCAGTTTTTCGCGTGCGGCAAAGGAAATGGGCATCAGCCAGCCCGCGCTTAGCAAGGCGGTGAGCGATCTCGAGGCAGATGTCGGCTACGCGTTGTTCGATCGCACGACGCGGCGCGTGAGCCTGACGTCGGCGGGGCGCCAGTTCCTGCCGAGCGCCGAACGCGTGATCAACGCCTACGGATCGGCGCGCGAGGATCTCGAAAGCCTGGCCAAAGGCCGCGGCGGCCGCGTCGCCATCGCGTGCCTGCCCTCCGTCGCCTTCGGCTTCATGCCGCGCGTGCTCGCGGCGTTCGCGGCTGATTACCCCGACATCATCGTCGATCTCGTCGAGCAGCGCGCCGACCAGGTCGCCGACAGCGTGCGCAGCGGGGAAGTGGATATCGGCATCGCCAACATGGTGGGCGAACCACACAAACTCGAGACGACGCCGCTACTCGGAGACCGCTTCGCGCTCGTCTGCCCCGCGACGCATGCGCTGGCGGCGAAGAAGGCGATCCGCTGGCGGGAACTCGAGAACGTGCCGATCATCGCCATGACGCCGGACAGCGGCATCTGGCAGGAGATCGAGACGGCGCTCTACGGCAACGGGCAGCGGCTCTCGATCCGCTACGTGGCGGCCAATCCGGCGACGATCCTGGCGCTCGCAGCCGCCGGCGTGGGCGTGAGCCCGCTGCCGGGCCTCGCGTGGCCCCCGTCGGACGATCCGCGGCTCGTCTGCCGGCCGCTGATCGGGCCCAGCATCCACCGGCGCCTGCTGGTGCAGCGCCGCAGCGACGAACCCATGGGCCCCGCCGTGCGCCTCCTGATGCCCTACATCAGCGCCGCGCGCCGGCAGAGCCCGAAGGCCTACCAGGGCCCGGCGTGAGGGCGGGCTGCCACGCGCGCGGGAGGGCAGAAAGTTCCGATTTGCAGGAATTTTCAGGTGTTGGCGGAGAGGGTGTCCGCCTAACTGGTGTTTTTGGACATCTGGCCCAGTCATCTAAACCCATTGAATCGCAACCACAATCTGCGGCTCTCTGTCTATACTTGTCGTTCGCCATCCCGTAGAATCTGCTCGTGATTTGCGAGTCAGATTGATGGTGGGAGATGCAAGATGGCACGCGGGATCCGTCGCCTTGATGCACAGACGGTGGCGAAGAA
>RXJK01000147.1:618-4506 GCA_003963125.1 Hyphomicrobiales bacterium | reverse complement strand
GCGCGACGCGGCAGCCATTGTGCCCGCCACAAACCAACGAGCCGGCGCAACTCGGCGAGCGGCGTGGCATGATCGTCGACGCGCAGGTCGAGATCGGGAAAATCCTCCGTCGTCGCGATCTTCATGGCGGCGGATTGGCGCCCGCGTCGGTCGCCGCCGGCGGCCTCGCCCGCATCGAGCGCTGCAAGCAGCCGCTCGGGCAGTTCGAGCGCGCTTCCCGCCTGCATCGCCGCGAACGTGGCATCCACCACCGCGGCACCCGCCAGCATGTTTCCCGCGACGGACAGCGCTTCTCCCGTCCGCGAACCGCACCACTCGACACAGTTCTCGCCGGTCCATGCGGCTGTGCGGCCATGGATGTCGAGCGCATGCACTTGCCGAATGCCGCGCCCGTTGTCCGGTTCGAGCGCCTTGGCGATGGCCTCCTGCGGCGCGACCCCTTCGGCCATCAGGTCGAGGATGCGCGGCCCGAGATACCGGTTCGTCATCGACTGCGTCGAGACGGCCCCGACGCCCGCCCGCACGAACGGGCAACTCGCGCCCACCGCCAGCGCCCGCGTCGTCACCGCGACGGCCAGCGCCCCGCTCTCCCGATCGAGCGCCAGAATGGACCAGGTCATTTCTTCTCGATGTTCCAGAGGGCAACGTTGCCGGGGGACAGCACGCCGGTCACGTTCTTGCGGAAGGCCGAGGTCTGCACGTACTGGCCGAGATTAACGTGCGTCACGAACTCGGCGTTGCGCACCTGCACGGCGGTGGCGAGTTCCTTCTTCTTGGCGGGATCGCTCTCCCGCGCGAACGCGTCGCGCAGCCGTTCGATCTCGGCATCGCACGGCCAGCCGAAGGTGGCTTTCTCGCAGGCGGTGTTGAGGAAGGCCGTCGACACTGGATCGATGACGTCGATGGCGCCCCAGGAGGTGATGAAGATGTTCCAGCCTCCCTGCGCCGGCGGGTCCTTCTTGGAACGGCGCGCGACGACCGTCTGCCAGTCGGTTGCCTGCAGGTCGACCTTGAGCCCGATCTTCTCCATGGCCGCTTTGGCGACGGGCGCGAGGTTCGACAGCGAGGAGTTGTCCGTCGATTGCATCAGCACGATCGGCGTGCCGTCGTAGCCCGCTTCCTCGACGAGCTTGCGCCCCTTGGCGATGTCGCCGTTGAGCTTGTCCGTCCAGCCGGCGTCCGTCGCGAAGGGCGAGCCGCAAGGGTAATAGGATTTACAGGTGATGTAGTACTTCTTGTCGCCGATGGTCGCTTCCAGCGCGTCCTCCTGCCGGATCGCGTAGGCGACGGCCTGGCGCAGCTTGGCGTTGTCGAAGGGCTTGTAGAGGAAGTTGAAGCGCAATGCGTACTGCCGGCCCATGGGCGCCATGTTCTTGAAGGCGATGTTGGGATCGGCCTCGAGCAGCGGCATCAAGTCGTAGGGCGGCGCCTCGACGAAGTCGATCTCGCCGTTGAGAAGCGCGTTCACCTGCGTCTGCGTGTCGGCGATCCAGATCCATTCGATCTTGTCGACCTTGGGGATCTTGCCGCCCGCGAAGCCCGAGGGCGGCTCGCTGCGCGGCTTGTAGCGCTCGTTCTTGAGATAGACGGCGCGCGTGCCGGGCTTCCACTCGGAGAGCACGAACTTGAACGGGCCCGAGCCTATGGGGTCGGCGAGCTGCGTGTTGGGATCGGTCTCCGCGACGCGCTTCGGCATCATGAACGGCACGTTCGACGTGCTCTTCGCCAGGCTCTCGATGACGAGGCCGTAGGGCTCCTTCATCTTCATCGTGAAGGTCTTGTCATCGACCACTTCGAGCTTGTCGACGAAACTCATGAGCTTCTGCCCGATGGCGTCGCGCGCCGACCAGCGCCGGATCGAGGCGATGCAGTCGTCCGATTTCACCGGCTGGCCGTCGTGCCACTCGAGCCCGTCGCGCAGCTTGAAGGTCCAGGTGAGCTTGTCGTCGCTGACACTCCACGTGTCGACCATCTGCGGCTTCGGCTTCAGCTCGTCGTCGTTGGCGAACAGCGTGTCGTAGATCATGTAGCCGTGGTGCGTCGTGATCAGCGCCGAGGTCCACACGGGATCGATGATCTTGAGGTCGGAGTGCAGCGCGACCTTGAGGACGGTTTCGGCCCGCGCGGCCGCTGTCAGCGCACAAAGCGCGAAGAGGCCGGCGAACAGGCGGGAAAGGGCAGGGGCAAGTTTCAAGCAGGAACCTCGTTTCAGGCTGCGGGTGTCCAGGTGGCGTCTTCGTCGAGCGGGTAGGAGGGGCGCGGCAGGCCGGCGAAGGGAAGCCGTTCAAGCACCGGGCTCGTCAAGCCCGCGGTGTCGACTTCCTTCACCTGCTCCGGCGGGAACCAGGGCAGGAAGCCCGCCCGGAAATGCCCGCGCGATTTCACGGCGACGGTCTTCGCCGTGCCGATGTCGAGGCCGAACATCTCGAAGAACATCGGGTCCGCCGTCTGGTTGCGCGCGGAGATGACGACGACGGTGATGCCGCCGATGCGCAGCGCCGCCGAAGGCCCGACGTTGACGCTGCGGCCCTGAAACAGGCCGAGCTTGCCGACGAAGCGCCCGTCCGTGAGGCCCACGACCTCCGCCTCCGCCTCGAACGGGACGTCCCACTGCTCCCACGGCGCGTTTCCGCGCGCGCGGTTGAAGCGGGCCGTGAAGCGCGCGCCGAGACCCTTGGCATGCGCCTCGGCGGCGAGGTCCGGATCGAAGAACGAACCGTAGAGGACATCCTGGGCATCGGCCTCGCACAGCGCCTTCAGGAGCTCCGTCGTCCGTCCCGATCCGCCGCCGCCGGGATTGTCGCCGGAGTCCGAGTAGATGACGGGCTTGCGGTCGCCTTGCAGAGCGAGCCCCACCGCGTCGGCGACGGGTAGCAGCGTCTTGCGGAAGCGGCTGCGCATCTCCCAGCCCTTGGCGCTGATCTCATTGGCGAGCGCCAGCGCCGCACCGCGATCCGACCGCGCCGTGACGACGGCCGCGAGCCCGTTCTTCGGCGTGTCCGAGAAAACGAAGCCGCCAAACAGCGACACGTTGAGGATGCTGCCGGCGAGTTCCGCCTGCCGCTTCTGCCCGTAGTCGATGAGGTCGCCGTAGGGCCCGGCGTTGGTGAGCAGGTTGACGGAGGCCGGTGTCAGGGGCAGGCGCACGAGCACGCACTTCGGATCGGCCTGGCCCGCCAGCATGCGCCGCAGCGCGAAGGCGGCTTCCTCCCCGCGTTCGAGCATGTCGACGTGCGGGTTCGTGCGGTAGCCGGCGACGAGATCGCAGCCCTCCACCATCCGCTCCGAGATGTTGGCGTGCAGGTCGAGCGTCATGACGACCCTCGCGGCGGGGCCGGCGGCGGCCCGGATGCGGGCGACCATCTCCCCGTCGGGATCGAAGGTGTGGGTTGCCGTCATGCCGCCGTGGTTGCAGATGTAGACGGCATCGACCGGGCCTGCCGCGCGCAGGCCCGCCTCCATCTGCCCGACGGCAACGTTGAAGGTCGCTTCCTCGATGGGGCCTGCGGGATAACTCGACGCGAGCAGGACGGGAACGGGCTCCCACGGCCCGCTCGCGTCCATGGCGCGTACGAAGCCCGCGGCTTCCATCGGCATGGCCGGGGCTGCCTTGCGAGCCTCGGCGAGGATCGCGGCGCCTTCGAGCCAGCACACGGAACGGAAATCGGCCTCTGCGGCAGGTTTCGACCAGCGGTTGGATTCGAGCGCCAGCCCGACCAGCGCGACGCGCGGTGTCATCATGGGGATCCTTTTGAAAGCGGCCGCAATCTAGCTCGGAACCTCGGGGGCCGCCACAGGGGGCCTTGGCGGCTGCGGAAAGCGGCATTTGGTCATTGCAATGGCAGTGAACTGCCGATGATCTGCCCGGCCAGCACGCAATGCCGCGGC
>RXJK01000147.1:0-568 GCA_003963125.1 Hyphomicrobiales bacterium | reverse complement strand
GCGTGGCATGGGCGGCCGCCTTGGTGTAGCTTTTGGCCGTCTCAAACGGAGCGTCCGATGACCCTGATCCCCTTCGTGCGCGGCCTTGCCCTGGGCCTCGCCCTTTTCCTGACTGCGCTACCTGCGCGGGCCGAAACCGTCCTGCGCGCCGTCATGCATTCCGACCTCAAGATCCTCGATCCGGTCTGGACGGCGGCCAACATCACCCGCAACCACGGCTATATGATCTACGACACGCTCTTTGCCTACGACGGCAAGGGCGAGGTGCAGCCGCAGATGGTTGACCGCTACGAGATCAGCGCCGACAAGAAGACCTACACCTTCGTCCTGCGCGAAGGCCTCCTCTGGCACGACGGCCAGCCCGTTACGGCGGAAGACTGCGTCGCCTCGCTCAAGCGTTGGGCGGTGAAGGATGCCGCCGGCCAGTTGATGATGCGCTACACGGAGGATCTCTCGCCCGTCGATGCACGCACCTTCAAGTTGGTGCTGAAGCAGCCCATCAGCATCGTGCTGCCGTCGCTCGCCAAGCGCTCGGGTTTGCCGGCCTTCATGATGCCGAAGCGCGTCG
>RXJK01000183.1 GCA_003963125.1 Hyphomicrobiales bacterium | reverse complement strand
GCTGCGTTTGGCCTCGTGCTCGCGAGAGACGAATCGCGCGAACTTCAGGTCTCGCACCCCAAAGCTCACATCGTCGCGCCGATCTGCCAGGGGACGTACTCGGCGTCGCCGTAGCCCAGTTGTTCGGACTTGGTGCGTTCGCCGGACGCGACGCGCAGCAGCGCGTCGAAGATCTCCTGCCCTTTCTGCTCGATCGGGACGCCATCGACGATGTCGCCGCAGTTGATGTCCATGTCGTCGATCATGCGGCGGTAGATGTCGGAGTTGGTGGCGAGCTTCAACGACGGCGTCGGCTTGCAGCCGTAGGCCGATCCGCGGCCCGTCGTGAAGGCGAGGATGTTGCAGCCGCCGGCGACCTGTCCCGTCGCCGAGACGGGATCGTATCCCGGCGTGTCCATGTAGACGAAGCCCTTGGCCGTGATCGGCTCCGCGTAGTGGTAGACGGCGTTAAGCGGCGTCGAACCGCCTTTTGCCGCGGCGCCCAGCGATTTCTCGAGGATGGTGGTGAGCCCGCCGGCCTTGTTTCCCGGGCTCGGGTTGTTGTCCATGCTCATGCGGGCGCGGGCTGTGTAGTCCTCCCACCACTTGATGATACGCACGAGCTTCTCGCCGACCTCCCGCGAAGAGGCCCGGCGCGTCAGCAGATGCTCGGCGCCATAGATCTCGGGCGTCTCAGCGAGGACAGCCGTTCCGCCGTGCTTCACGAGAATGTCGGCCGCGACACCCAGCGCCACGTTCGCCGTGATGCCGGAGTAGCCGTCGGAGCCGCCGCACTGCAGAGCCAGCATCAGCTCGGACGCGGGCACCGTCTCGCGCTTGGCCTTGCTCGCCGCAACAAGCATGGTGCGCACGGCCTCGACGCCAGCGGCGATCGTCTTCTTCGTTCCGCCGACATCCTGGATGTTCATGGTCCGGAACGTGTCGCTCTCTTCGATGCCGTAGGCCTCCTTCATGCGCGCGATCTGGAAGCCCTCGCAGCCGAGGCCCACGACGAGGACGCCGGCCATATTCGGATTGGAGGCATAGCCCCACGTCGTCCGCTTCAGGACCTCAAACGTCTCGCCGTTGTAGTCGATGCCGCAGCCCGTGGAGTGCACGAGGGGGATGACGCCGTCGATATCGGGATAGTCCTTCAGGAGGCCTGAGCGGTTGACCTCTTCGGCGATGAAGCGCGCGACCGTCGCCGAGCAATTGACGCTGGTGACAACGCCCACGTAGTTGCGTGTGCCGACCTTGCCGTTGGCCCTGCGGAACCCCTGGAACGTCGCCTGCTCTTCCACGGGCAGCACGTTCACGGGCTTGGCGTTGGCGCCGTAGGCATAGTCCCGCTCGAAAGCCGCAAAAGCACAATTGTGGGTGTGGATGTGCTGGCCGGGCACGATGTCCTCGGTCGCGAAGCCGATGATCTGGCCGAACTTCAGGATCGGGGCGCCGGCGGCGATCTTCTCGATCGCCATCTTGTGGCCGCGCGGAATGCGGGCCGCGGCATTAATCCCGTCCACACTGCGGCCGGGCTCGAGCGCATCGACGGCGATGATCAGATTGTCCTGCGGGTTCAGGCGCAACGTGCGGGGCGTTGCAGCGGGGCTCGGCATGGGCGTCCTCGGTCTGTTGTTGTCCGTCCGGCTTCGCGGCCGGATGTCGGGGGCAGCCGCACGTCCGACTGCTGCCGAACCGATCGTACATCAAAGCCGATGCTTGTCAGCAGGGGGAGGGAACCGGTCCGCAAGGCTTGCGTTCTGCACCGCAAACAGGAGATAGACGCATGCACATTCTGTGGATCGTACTGATCGGCTTCGTCGCGGGGCTGATCGCCCGGACGCTGATGCCGGGACCCAATAACCCCTCGGGCTTCATCCTGACGACGGTGCTCGGCATCGCCGGCGCGTTCGTCGCGACCTTTCTGGGACAGAAGTTCGGCTGGTACCGCCTCGACCAGGGGGCCGGGCTCATTGGCGCCTCGGTCGGCGCCGTGATCGTGCTCTTCATCTGGCACCGGCTGGTCGTCTCGCGGACCGTGACGGATCCGACGACGCGCGACCCGCTTTCGCCCCGGCGCTGGCTCTAGGACGCGCCGGGCTCACATGCCCCAGCGCCGCACGAACCAGACCTTGACCAGGTGTGCGAGCACGCCGTAGGCGACGGCGTACGTGAGTACCACGGGCCAGAAGCCTGGCGGCAGCGGCGCAAATCCCAGGGCGCCGCCGACGGCCGTGTAGGGCAGGGCCGCGCCGACGAGGCAGATGATGATCGTCGTTGCGGTCAGCGTCGCGCTGGCGCGGCTCTCGAAGAAGGGAATTTTCTGCGTCCGGATGACATGGATGACCAGCGTCTGGGTGAGGAGCGATTCTACGAACCAGCCCGTCTGGAACAGCGCCGGGTTGGTCCAGCCGCCGAAGAGCCAGATCAGCGCCGCGAACGTTGCGTAGTCGAAGAGCGAGCTGACGGGGCCCAGCGCCAGCATGAACTTGAAGATGCTGTCGATGTCCCAGCGGCGCGGCTCCAGGGTCTGCTCTTCGTCGACCGCGTCGGTGGGGATTGCGGTCTGCGAGAAATCGTAGAGCAGGTTGTTGGTCAACACCTGGATCGGCGACATCGGCAGGAAGGGGAGGAAGACGCTCGCGCCCAGCACGCTCAGCATGTTGCCGAAGTTCGAGCTCGCGCCCATCCGGATGTATTTCACGATGTTGGAGAAGATGCGGCGTCCTTCGACGACTCCGTCCTGAAGCACGAGCAGGCTCTTTTCCAGGAGGATGATGTCGGCCGATTCCTTGGCGATATCGACGGCCGTGTCGACGGAGATGCCGACGTCGGCCGCCTTCAGCGCGGGACTGTCGTTGATGCCGTCGCCAAGGAAGCCCACGACGTGCTTTTTCCGAAGCGCCGCGATGACGCGTTCCTTCTGGGCGGGCGTCAGCTTCGCGAAGACGCGCGTGTTTTCCGCGGCCGTCTCCAGCGCGGCAGGCGACAGCTTGTCGATGTCCTGGCCGAGGAGAATGGTACCGGGATCGAGGCCGACGTCGCGGCAGATCTTGGCCGTCACGATCGGGTTGTCGCCGGTCAGGATCTTCACGGCGACGCCGCGCCGGGCCAGCGCTGAAAGCGCTTCCGCCGCCGTCTCCTTCGGCGGGTCGAGAAAAGCGATGTAGCCCAGCAGCACGAGGTCCGTCTCGTCGGCGACGGAGTAGGCCTCCTGCGCGCCGGGCAGCTCCTTGTAAGCGACGGCGACCACGCGGAAGCCGTCGGCATTCAGGGCTTCCGTCTCGGCTCGGGCCGTGGCGAAGTGCGTTTCGTCCAAGGCTCCGCGCTCGCCCTCTGCCTCGTAGCGCGTCGACACGGCGAACACTTCCTCGACGGCGCCCTTGCAGATGAGAAGATGGCGACCCTCGCGGTTCTCCACCACCACCGACATGCGCCGGCGTGCGAAGTCGAACGGCACCTCGTCGACCTTGCTGTAGCCGGCATCGATGTCGAGTTCCTTGTGCAGCTCGACGTGGCGCAGCACCGCGACGTCCAGCAGGTTCTTGAGGCCCGACTGGAAATGGCTGTTGAGGTAGGAAAACTGCAAGACGCGCTTGGCCTCGTTGCCGAAGATGTCGAGATGGCGCTTGAGGATGATGCGGTCCTGGGTCAGCGTGCCCGTCTTGTCCGAGCACAGCACGTCCATGGCGCCGAGGTTCTGGATGGCATCCAGGCGCTTGACGATCACCTTGGCGCGCGACATGGCCATCGCGCCCTTGGCGAGATTGACCGTGACGATCATCGGCAGCATTTCGGGCGTGAGGCCCACCGCGACGGCGAGGGCGAAGAACAGCGCCTCGAGCCAGTCGTGCTTGGAGAAGCCATTGACGAGAAAGACGACCGGCACCATCACCATCATGAACTTCAGCATCAGCCAGGTGAATCGCGCGATGCCGCGGTCGAAGTCCGTCTGCGGCGCCTGCGCACTGACGCTGTCCGCGATCTGGCCGAAGAACGTGCGGCGGCCCGTGCGCACGACGATGCCGATGGCGGAGCCGCTGACCACGTTCGCGCCCATGAAGCACAGGTTGGGAATGTCGAAGGGGCTCGCCGGCGCATCCGTCGCGGCATGCGCGAATTTTTCGACGGGAAGCGCTTCGCCGGTCAGCGCCGATTGGTTGACGAACAGGTCCTTGGCCTCGAGCAGGCGCAGGTCTGCAGGCAGCATGTCGCCTGCGGAGAGGTGCACGATATCGCCGCGCACGAGATCCTCGATGGCGCACTCGTGGAAAGCGCCGCCGGTCACATCGCTGCGGCGGACAGATGCCGTGTTGCGCACGAGCGCGCGCAGCTTGGCGGCGGCTTCGTTTGAGCGGTGCTCCTGGATAAAAGATGTGAGCACCGCGAGCAGCACCATGACGATGATGACGATGGCGGCGCGCTTGTCGCC
>RXJK01000106.1 GCA_003963125.1 Hyphomicrobiales bacterium | reverse complement strand
TCACGGAAGACACCAACGTGACCAACGGCCAGTTGGTCGCGCAAGGCACGCTGCCGATCACCGACCTCAATGCGGGCGAGAGCGGCTTCAGGACGACCGTCGTCGCGGCGCAAGGCGCGAGCAACTGGGGCACCCTCACGCTCGCAGCCGACGGCAGCTATACCTACGCGGTTACCGACAGCGACGCGCGCGTGCAGGCGCTCGGCCAGGGGCAGACCCACGTCGACACGTTCACCATCACTGCGCTCGACGGCACGACGAAGGAAGTGAGCTTCACCATCAACGGCGTGGACGACAACCATGCGCCGACGGTGGTCGCCAACGCGCCGACGTCGTTTGCGGCGGCAACAGGCTCACTCAACACGGTGGACGGGACCGTTTATGGTCAGGGGAACGCCCCCTTCTCGTTCGACGTAAAGACGCTGTTCACGGATCCCGACGGCGATGCGCTGACGTTTTCGGCAACGGGGCTGCCCGATGGCTTCGCGCTGGGTACTGACGGCGTGATCCGGCAAGCCTCGGCACGGGCTCAAACCGGCGTGGGCGACTACACGGTCAAGATCACCGCGACCGACACCCACAACGCGTCGACCGTTATCACGGTGCCGCTTGTGGTGGCCATCAGGCAAGGATACGGCCAGTACCAGGTCGGCCAGAAGACCGGTTCAAGCGGCGATGACGTCATGAAGTTCGACAATGGCCAAGGCTACGGGATGTTTGGTAGTCTGACGGTCGATACGGGCGCTGGTAACGACAAGCTGGTATTCGGTGCATTCGCCGCAGGTGCGAACGGACAGCTTACTGTAAACGCCGGTACGGGAGCAGACTCGCTCACCTTCGATTTCGCAGCGGGTACAGGGGGCATCCTCGCAATCGACTTGGGTGCAGGCGACCAGGCCAAGGACACGCTCACATTCGCCGGTTCGGTAAAGGCCAACGTGACCAGCTTCGAAGTCGGCACTAACAAGATCTCGTTCAGCGGCCAGTCCGTGACGCTCGACCACGACGTCAACAACCATGTCCACTTCACCGGCACCAACATCGATGTGACGCTGTCGGACGTGGTCTGGAGCGACACCCTGAAGCGGTCGGACTTCATGGTCGATACGCCGCCCGTGGTCGCGACCAACGCGCCGACATCGCTCAAAGCGGCAGCCGGCAACCTCAATACGGCGGATGGCACCACCACCGGCGCGGCAAAAGCGGCCTTCTCGTACGACCTGACGAAGCTGTTCACGGATGCCGACGGCGACAAGCTGAGCATCAGTCTCGACAAGGTGCCCGCGGGCTTCACGCTCGACAGCAGCGGCGTGCTGAAGCAGACGAGTGCCACGGATCCGGTGAGCGCCGGCGACTACACTCTCAAGGTCACCGCTGACGATGGCCACGGCGGCACCACGTCGACCACTTTGACGCTCACGGTGGCGCTGGACCAGGACTTCGGTCATTTTATCGATTCAACAGTCAATGGCAGCAGTACCAGCGACATTATCAAGTTCGCTGATGGTACGGGCGTCTTCGGTTATCTGGCTGTGGGTGGGGGGGCAGGCGACGACACGATCACGTTCGGTGATTATGCGGGCACACAAAATGTCATACTGAAGGTGAATGGTGGCGATGGCAACGACACGATCAATTTCGGTGACTACGCGGCCGAATACAACGGCACCCTGTCCGTGGACGGCGGCAATGGCGACGATACGATTACGTTTGGTAATTTCGGTAGTAACTCGGCGGCCTACTTTGGTGGCTCGATAACCGTCAACGGTGGCGATGGCAATGATACGATCACGTTCGGTGCAGGTTCAGGGTTCATAGCTGAGCAACTTAACGTGCTCGCGGGCAACGGTGCAGACAACGTTCGCTTCGGAATTTTGTATTCGGATTCGGTTTCAATAGACCTCGGCGCAAACGACAAGGCAACGGACACCGTCACCTTCGAGGGCGCGGTGACGGCCACCGTCACCAGCTTCGAAGTCGGCACTGACAAGATCTCGTTCAGCGGCCAGTCCGTGACGCTCGACCACGACGGCAACGACCACGTGCACTTCAGCGGCAATAACATCGACGTCACGCTGTCGGACGTCACCTACAACGCCAACATGAAGGTCTCGGACTTCCTGCTCTCGTGAGAGCACGGGGTAGGTCCAGGCCTGCCCTGCTTCGCAAGTCGTGCTCCAATTCGGCACATCCTGCACCTCGCCCGCCGGAAAGCCGGGTGTGCCGAATGGCATCCGCGAGGCCTCACCGGCCGCTGCGGGCGGACGACGGCTTGGCATGTGCCCTGCATCTACGCTCCGACATTAAAGGCAAAGTGCAGAAATAGGGCGCGGGTGTTTCATTTGACGAATTGGGTGGCGCAGTGGCTCGAAGCGTAAAGTCCGAAATCGCCAGGGCGCGCGGCGCCTTCATCGCCGTCGGCGTGTTTTCCGGCCTCGTGAACGTGCTCTCGCTCACCGGCTCGATGTACATGCTCCAGGTTTACGACCGGGTGGTGCCGTCGCAGAGCGTGCCGTCGCTCGTGGGGTTCACCATCCTGCTCGTTCTGCTCTATGCAGCCTACGGCGCCCTCGACCATGTGCGCGTGAAGGTGCTGAGCCGTGTGGGCGTCGCCATCGACCGTGCCCTGCGGCCCGCCGTCATCGAGGCCGTGATGACGCTGCCGATCCGCGCGCGCGCGGGTCTCGAAGGCGTCGCCCCGGTTCGCGATCTCGACCAGATCCGCAGCTTCCTCTCGAGCCTTGGGCCGACCGCCCTCTTCGACATGCCGTGGCTGCCGCTCTATCTGGCGCTCGTCTACATGCTGCATCCCATGCTCGGCCACTTCGCGCTTGCCGGAGCGCTCCTGCTGATCGCGATGGCCTGGCTCACGGAGCGCAAGACCAAGGCACCTTCGCGCGAAGCCGCGGCCACGAGTGCGGCCCGCGTGGCCTTCGCGGAGGCCGCGCGCCGCAACGCAGAAGTGATCCGCGCCATGGGCTTCACTCAGCGCATGCAAGCGCGCTGGGATACGTTGAACGAACGCTTCGTGGCCGCGCAACTGGGGCTGTCGGATGCCTCGACCTCGATCGGATCGGTGGCCAAGGTGCTGCGCATGCTGCTGCAGTCCGGCACGCTGGGTCTCGGCGCCTATCTCGCGATCAATGGCGAGCTGTCGGCGGGGTCGATCATCGCCGCGTCGATCGTCACGGCGCGCGCACTGGCGCCGATCGAGCTTGCGATCGCGCACTGGAAGGGCTTCGTGGCGGCGCGCCAGAGTGCCGAGCGCCTCGACGTCATCCTGCAGGCCGCGGCTGCGGAAGAGGCCAAGATGCCGTTGCCCGCGCCGTCTTCCACGCTCAGCGTGCAGGGCCTGGCCGTAGCGCCGCCGCGCGCGCAGGCGCCGGTCATCGCCGACATCACGTTCGCGCTGCAGAAGGGCGATGGGCTCGGCATCATCGGGCCGTCGGCGTCCGGCAAGTCCACGCTGGCGCGGGCGCTGGTCGGGGCGTGGGTCCCGGTGCCGCGCGGCGGGTCGGTCCGTCTCGATGGCGCGAGCCTCGACCAGTGGAGTGTCGCAGCCCTCGGCCGGCACATCGGCTATTTGCCGCAGGACATCGAACTCTTCGACGGCACTATCGCGGAGAACATTGCCCGGCTCGATGGCGAGGCGCCGCCGGACACCATCATCGATGCGGCCCGGGCCGCCGGCATCCACGACATGATCGTGCATCTCCCCGAAGGTTACGGAACACGTATCGGCGAAGGCGGCATGCGGCTTTCGGGCGGCCAGCGGCAACTCGTGGGGCTCGCCCGCGCGCTTTACGGCAATCCGTTCCTCGTCGTGCTGGATGAGCCGAATTCGAACCTCGATTCAGTGGGCGACGGCTTCCTGGCGCGGGCCATCCAGTCCGTACGCGAGCGCGGCGGCATTGCCATCGTCATCGCGCATCGTGCCGCAGCACTCGGCACCGTCAACAAGGTGCTCGCTCTCCAGGGCGGCCGCATGATGGCGTTCGGGCCGCGCGACGAGGTACTGCAGAAGATTACGCGTCCGCACGGCGTGCCCACCAGCGAAGCCGGGGCCTCGGTCCCCATGAAACTTGTCGCGCCGGCGAGGGGCTGAGGCATGATGGATATGAACCGCGAGACCTTCAAGACGCTTGCCCGCAAGGCCGGCAATGCGCTTTCGCCCTCCGACGACGTGCGCCGCTACGTCCTGATGGGCTTCGCCGTCGTGGTCGCGCTGACGGGTTCGCTCGGCGTGTGGGCCGCCACGACCGAGCTTGCGGGCGCCGTGATCGCCAGTGGCACCGTCGTCGTCGACGGCAGCAGCAAGAAGGTGCAGCATCCCACCGGCGGCATCATCGGCGAGTTGCTCGCGCGGGACGGCGACGTGGTCGAAGCCGGCCAGATCCTCGTGCGCCTCGACGAGACCGTCACGAAAGCGAACCTCTATCTCATCACCAATCAGCTCGACGAGATCGCCATCCGCACCGCCCGTCTCACGGCGGAGATCGAGGGCCGCAGCACCCTTGAATTC
>RXJK01000031.1 GCA_003963125.1 Hyphomicrobiales bacterium | reverse complement strand
TCCCAGCAGCGGCCATGAGCGCCAGCTTGCTGGATGACTTCAAGAGTCCCCCGAACTCTATATTGAGCGCCGATTTTCCTTGAATCCCGATGCAGTTTGGACGCGGGTTACCGGCCCGGTTACAGACGACGGAGTAATTCGCTTTACAAAGAGGATTGCCGGCATAATCTTGTCATAATGCCCCAAAAGAGGGCAGTGGTATTGCGTTTTGGGGAGTGATGCGTTTATGGCACAAAGGACGGGTGCTTGGGACACAGTCCGGGCAGGGCTTAGGCAATTCTTGCCGGCCAAGAACCAACCATTTACTGCAACCGTTACGCGAAGAGATCGCAAGCGACAGACTTCGGACGGCAGTATCCAGATCCAGACCCGGTTCGTGGTTAATTTCCGCGATCCCGATACCGGGCGCCGCCGGCAATCCTTCTTCGAGCGGCGGAGCGAGGCGATGGCGGCGCGGGATGCTCTCGTGGCGGCCGTGCAGTCCGGCCGATACAGGACGGCGATCTGCTCCCTCAAGGTCAGCGATGCCGCCGAGCATTGGCTGCAAAGCCGGCGGCCGCACGTCAAACGTAGCACCTGGGACTCCTACAAGAAGGGCGTCCATTACATTGTCGGGCCGCTGCTCGTGGGCTCTCCCGAAGAGCGGCGGAGGTGGGCCGCAGCGGACACGACGGGCGCGGCCCCATCGATCGCAATGCTGGGCGACATCCGTCTCGCGGACTTGACCACGGCGCATATCCGCTCCTGGCACAACACGCTTGTCGTGGAGGTCGGCATCCACACGGCGCATGCCGCCAAGAAGTTCCTGCGCGGGGTCCTGGCGCTCGCAGCGGAGGATTTTCAGGTCCGGGTCCCGCCGATGCCCGTGCAACTCACACGGTCCGGCCGGCGGGAAAAGAAGCAGATCCTCGATCCTGCGCAGGTTCGCGTGCTGCTCGCCCAGGCCCAGCGGGAGGTGCACGGCCTTTACTACGCCTTCCCTTTCCTGACTGGGGTGAGGCCCAGCGAGCAACTCGGGCTGCTGTGGGAGGACGTGGATCTCAGTAAGCGGACCATCTCAATTCGGCGCATGCAGGAGCTCGATGGAACGCTTGTCAATCTGCCGAAGACCGAGGCCGGGGAGCGTGCAATCCCAATGTCCGAAACACTCTGTTACATGCTCGAGAAGTGGCGGCAGGATTTTCTGTCACACGTCCAGGCCGGCGCCCGCGTATTTCCCGGGCTCGGCCGGATCTACTTGGATGGAGCGCAATCGCGAGGTGTAGGGCGTCCACTGACATATGCAAATTTCCGCATGAATTATTGGAAGCCTGCGTTCGAGCGAGCTGGACTGCCGTACGTGACCCCACACAGCGCGCGGCACACTTTCATCAGTGTGCTGCAGGCTGCCGGCGTGGAGGTCGGTCTCGTGTCCAAGCTCGCGGGACATGCGAACGCGTCGATCACGCTGCAGCACTACACCCAGGCGGTGAGGGGCGGCGACGCGGCGATCGCGAAACTGGAGGCGCTCTACACGGGTTTGTGACACGAGACGTGCTTCAGCCGGAGCTGAGCCATGCAAAAGCAGGGCGCCCCGAGCGCTTGATCTTGCTCCCTTTCGTCGTTTACGGGGGCGGAGACCAAGTCAGTTGTCGGTGTTCATGGCGTCCCAAGTTCCGTCGATCACGAAGCGCGAGCGGCTGCGAAAGCTGAAGACGAGAACGGTCGTCCAGACGCGCTACGTGGTTAATGCGACGGATCCTCGAACCGGACAGCGCAAGCAGTTCTTCTTCGAGCGCCTCAGGGACGCACAACAGAAGCGAAACGAGCTGTGCGACCGCGGCGCTTTCGGAACTCCCGGTCCGCAGTTATCTGCGCAGGTGGCGCCTGAGCTGCCTGCGCGCGCTCTCGCGCCGTTGTCGGACAGCAGGCCGCTTTCTGAAACGCCGCCGATTTCTCCGGCCTCAGACGCGAGCCCAGCGGGGCCGACCATCGGCGATGTCGTGACGCATTGGCTCGACGGCCTCGATGCAGGGCTCAAGCCAAGCACACGCCACTATTATCGGCAGATGGCGCGTTATATTCTGAAGCCCACGCCTATCGGCAGCACACTGCAGCGCCGCATCTGGGCGCGGGATGGATTTCCCGAAGGCGTCGCCATGCTGGAGGCGCTTGCGCCGCGTCCCCTCGCCGAACTGACCACGGCCGACATCCGGATCTGGCACAAGAACCTCGCGGCGCAAGTTGGCCAGCATACGGCGAATGCGACGAAGAAGGTGCTGGGCTCGGCGCTGGCGCAAGCCGCGGAAGACCTGCATGTGCGCGTGCCCGTGATGCCGCGCAAGCTCGGCAAGGGCCGCGTGCGGGACAAGAAGAAGATCCTCACGCCCGAGCAGGTGGGCCTGCTGATCGCGGCCGCGCGCAGCGACGCGGAGCGCGGGCTCTACTACGCGTTCCCGTTCCTCACGGGGGTGCGGCCGAGCGAACAGCTCGGGCTGTTGTGGAAGGACATCGACTTCGGGCGCGGGGTCATCTCTATCCGGCGCATGCAGGAACTCGACGGGACGCTGTCGGACATCACCAAGACGCCGGCAGGTAATCGCGAGCTGCCCATGTCTCCGCTGCTTGCCGAGATGCTGGCCGACTGGCGTCGGCGCTGCCCAGGCGGCCATGAGCCCGAGCAACGCGTGTTCTCGACGCTCGGCACGGCCACGTCGCAGCGCCACGTGGTGCGCGGCTTGCCTCTCACCTACGCCAACTTCCGCACGAGCTACTGGCGGCCGGCCTTCGAGCGGCTGGGGCTGCCCTATGTCTCGCCGCACAGCGCGCGGCACACGTTCATCAGCACGCTGCAGGCGAACGGTATCGAAGTGGGCCTCGTCGCCAAGCTCGCAGGCCATTCCAACGCGACGGTGACGCTTGCGCACTATACGCAGGCCGTGCGTGGTGGAGAGGTCGCAGTGCTCTCGCTGGAGAAGGCCTACGCTGCGTCGTCATCGGGTATTGTCCGGCAAGACCCCTGATCCAACGCACGTGGACCGGGTGCTGCGAATGCTCTATCCAGGGTCACAACCCATGGAGCGCACAGCGTGGCTGGAACGATCAGGACGGGTATCGGCGGCTGGACTTTCCCACCCTGGCGGGGCGTGTTCTACCCGCAAGGCCTGCCACAGAAGCGCGAACTCGAATACGCCTCGCGTGCGCTCAACACCATCGAGATCAACGGGACCTACTATTCCTCCTTCAAGCGCGCGACCTGGGCCCAATGGCGCGCCGAGACGCCGGACGACTTCGTCTTTTCCGTGAAGGCGTCGCGGTTCGCGACGAACCGCAAGAAGCTCGCGGATGCGGCGCCATCGATCGAAAAATTTCTGGGGCAGGGGCTTGCGGAACTCGGCCCCAAGCTCGGCCCGATCAATTGGCAGTTGGCGAATACGAAGCGCTTCGACCCCGATGACATCAAGGGCTTCTTCGCGCTCTTGCCGGACAGGATCGAGGGCGTACGATTGCGGCACGCGGTCGAAGCGCGGCATGAGAGCTTCGACACGCCCGAGTTCGTGAAGCTGGCGAAGGCCGCGAAGGTCGCCATCGTCTACGCGGAGAGCGCCGACTACCCCACCATTGCGCCGCAGACGTCGGACTTCACCTACGCACGCATCATGACGGCGCGGGAGGGTCTTGCGCAGGGGCTGCCGAAGAAGGAGATCGCCGCGCTGCACGAGAAGGCCGCGACTTGGGTCAAGCGCGGGGACGTGTTCGTCTACTTCATTGCGGCCGCGAAGGTGCGCAATCCCGCGGCGGCGCAGGCCTTTCGCAAGCAATGTGAGGCCGGAGAGCCGCCAGCGCCTGGACCGTCTTCCGGGCGACCGGCGGCGAAAGTCAGCCGACCCAGACGGCCGCCCCGATGAAGAGTGCGGAAATGCAAATCGCGATGAACAATTCTCGCATGGTCGTTCTCCCAATTTGTTTTTAGGAGACCAGGATCGACGCACGCCTTCAGCTTTGCCATTGACGCAGATCAAAGGCCGTCGCTGTCGTCCCTACATTTCCGAGAATGTTGCCACGACCGCGGCGTGATACGAGGCTGAGCCGCGCTGATTGCGGGCGTAGCCGACCAGTTCGTCGCCGACGGCTTCGTTGTGCACCTCGATCGACCTGAAACGGGCGTGCAGGGTCCGCGTCACGCAGATGTGGTCCAGCATCTGCGGGCGGCCGTGATGCAGCACGCTCCAGCGGCGATCGAGCGGAAGCGACCGGTCGAGCAGGATCATCGAGCGCGGCGACAGGTCCGGGTTGCCCGTATCCTCTTCCGCCCCCTGGACGATGCGGATCGGCACTTCGTGATCCTCGGCATTGAAATCGCCACAGACCGCGATCAGCCGGCCAGAGCAGGCATCGAGCAGGCGATCGATCAATGACCGCACCTCGAGAGCCTGCTGGGCACGACGCAGCGCCGACATGAAATAGCCTTCCGCCCAGCCCGAGACTGATTTCCAGACGAAGGGTTCGAGCTTCTGGCCGGGCACGTGAGCGGCAAGAGGCGCGCGGAAGTGCACGTTGATGACGGCGAGACGCTTGCCGCCGGGCAGCTCGATTTCCGTCAGAAGCACGGGGCGATCGAAGCGCAGCGGCACCGGCGCGGCCGCATGCGGGGTGTCCGTACGCATCGCGTAGGCGATGGGCGGCTGGAACTCGTGGGCGATCTCGCGCTGGGTGAAGATCGGAAAGCGCGACAGCGTGACGAGGTTGTGCACCGGCGCGCTGCCCTTGAGGTCGGGCGCATGCGTCTCGGCCCGCGCGTACTGCGCGTAGCGCGTCCCTTCGAGCAGGCGGTCGAGCGCCGCGAGCACGCGCTCGTGACGGCCGCGGATGTGCTGCCCGTTGACCTCCTGGAGGCACAGGATATCGGCATCAAGCCGCTCCAGGGCCGGGCGGAGCACCTGGGCGCGCACCTCGAGCGGCACCTTGGCCTTCGGCGGAAGATCCAGGCTTTCGAGATTGAACGTCGCGATCCGCATGGGCCCTGAATTCCTGCTCCTTCATCATGGTGTCCGATCAACGCTCGAGCGCGATTGATGGAGATCAAAGGGGGGCCGAGGCGCTTCGCCGAGTATCCGCCGGCCGCTGCCAATGTGGCAGCAACGCGAAGCGGACCAGTTGCACGTGATCGATGAGCCTACGCTCGCTGCCACGGGGCAGGACGGCCTGACCGTCGTGACGCCGAAAGGCGATTGGACGGCCGCGTTCGCGCGCGAACTCGAAGCGCTCGTCGGCGCACGCACGGCGGCGCCGACGTCCCCGCCGGCCCGGATCGATATGAAGGGTGTCGGCAGGCTCGACACCTATGGGGCGTGGCTGATCGTGCGCCTGGCACGCGTGCTGGGTTCTCCGGGAGCACCTGCGGACATTGCCGACATACCAGAGCATTTTTCCGCGCTGATGGCCGAGATGGGGGCGACCAACAGGACGCCCGTCGAGCAGCCGCCGCGCACGAACGTGCTGACCGATGGGCTCGCCGCGGTGGGGCGCAGCGTCGCCGACCTCGCACGCGAGAGCCTCGTCTTCACGAACATGCTGGGCGCCGTCTGCCTTTCGCTTCTCGGCGTGGTTTTGCGGCCGCGTCAGTTCCGCCTGATTTCGGCTGTGCACCACATCGATCGCGTCGCCTGGCAGGCGGTGCCGATCGTGCTGCTCATCACCTTCCTGATCGGCGGCATCGTCGCGCAGCAGGGATTTTTCCACTTCCGCAAGTTCGGCGCCGACGAATACGTCGTCGACATGGTGGGCATCCTGGTGCTGCGGGAACTCGGCGTCCTGATCGTCGCCATCATGGTGGCGGGGCGCTCGGGAAGTTCCTATACGGCCGAACTCGGCTCCATGAAGATGCGCGAGGAGATCGATGCGCTGCGCACCATGGGCATCGATCCGGTCAACGTGCTGCTGCTGCCGCGCATCCTCGCCCTCGTGATCGGGCTGCCGCTGCTTACGTTTCTGGGCTCCATGGCGGCGCTGTATGGCGGCGGCCTTGTCGCCTGGCTCTATGGCGGGATGAGCCCCGAGATCTTCATCGCGCGGCTGAAAGATGCGATCTCGGTCACGCACTTCAAGGTCGGCATGATCAAGGCGCCGTTCATGGCGCTCGCGATCGGCGTGGTCGCCTGCGTCGAGGGGCTGAAGGTCCAGGGCAGTGCGGAATCGCTCGGATTGCAGACCACGAACTCGGTGGTGAAGTCGATCTTCCTCGTCATCCTGCTCGACGGGCTGTTCGCGATCTTCTTCGCCTCGATCGGGATGTGAGCATGACGGGACAGGGCGAACAGCTTGCGATCCGTGCCGAGGACCTCGTCGTCGGCTTCGGCGCGCGCCTCGTGCTTGACCGGCTCTCGCTCGAAGTCCGCCGCGGCGAGGTGCTGGGGCTCGTCGGCGGGTCGGGCAGCGGCAAGTCCGTGCTTCTGCGCTCGATCATTGGTCTTCTCCCCAAGCGGGCGGGGCGCATCGAGGTGATGGGCGTCGATCTCGACCGGGTGCCCGATCGCGAGCGACGCGCCGTCGAACGGCGGTGGGGCATTCTCTTTCAGCAAGGCGCGCTGTTCTCCTCGCTCTCGGCGCTGGAGAACGTTGCGTTTCCAATGCGCGAGCATTTGCGGCTGTCCGACCGGCTCAGAAGCGAAGTGGCGCTCGCGAAGCTGGAAATGGTGGGATTGAGCGTGGCGGATGCGAACAAGCTTCCCGCGGAGCTTTCCGGTGGCATGGTCAAGCGTGTCGCGCTCGCCCGCGCCCTCGCACTCGATCCCGACATCGTGTTCCTCGACGAGCCGACGTCCGGCCTCGACCCGATCGCAGCGGGGGATTTCGACGACCTGATCAAGACGCTGCAGCAGACGCTCGGCCTCACCGTGTTCATGGTGACCCACGACCTCGACTCGCTGGCTTCGGTCTGTGACCGGGTAGCGGCACTGGCCGGCGGCAAGGTGATCGCCGTCGGGCCACTCGCCGAGGTCATGGCGGTCGAGCACCCCTGGATCGAGGCCTACTTCAAGGGCAAACGCGGGCGGGCCCTCGGGCGCGCTGTGCTGCACATGGGAACCTGAGCGATGGAAATCCGGGCTCGATATGCGCAGATGGGGGCGTTCACGCTTGCGGTAATCGCCGCGGGCTTCGCGTTCGTCTACTGGCTCAACACGGCGAGCGGTCTCGGCAAGCGCGACAGCTACCAAGTGCGCTTCGAGGCACCCGTTTCCGGTTTGCTGCGCGGTTCGGCGGTACTCTTCAACGGCATTCGGGTCGGCGAGGTGACGGCGCTGGCGCTCGATCCCGCGAACCCGAAGCGCGTTTCGGTGACGATCGGCGTGGAGCCCGGCACACCCGTGCGCGCCGATACGACCGCCGGGATGGATTTCCAGGGGCTGACCGGCTCGCCCGTCGTCGCACTGGTCGGCGGAACATCCGGCGAGCCCATCAAGCGCACGGATGGGCAAATCCCGCTGCTGATTGCGGATCCCTTGTCCGCGCAGAGCATGTCGCAGGCCGCGCGGGATGCGCTGCGCCGGTTCGATGCCGTGCTCGCCGACAATACGCAGCCCCTGAAATCCATGATCGGCAACCTCGACAGGTTCGCCGCCGCGCTTGGCCGCAACGCGGACCGGCTCGACGGCATCGTCGCGGGTGTGGAACGCATGACCGGTGGCGGGGCGGCCAAAGCGAAGGCGGCCGTCTTCGATCTCGTCGTACCGGATGCGACGGGGCTTTCGGGACGGGCGCCGGCGGTGCAGCTTATCGTGCCCGACCCGTCGGCGCTGTCCGCACTCGACAACGAGCGCATCCAACTCGTTGCGGCGGATGGCGCCCTCTCTTCGCTTGCCGAAGCCCAATGGGCCGACGCGCTCTCGAAGCTGGTGCAGGTCAAGATCATCCGGGCGCTGGAAGATACGGCCGCGTTCGGCGGCGTGAGCCGGCCGCTCGAAGGCTTCCAGAGCGACTACCAGCTGCTGCTGGACATCCGCAAATTCCAGGTCACGACGGGTGAGGGAGCGCGGGGCGATATCGAACTGGCCGCCAAGCTCAGCGACAGCAAGGGGCGGATCGTGTCGTCGCGCACGTTCCGCGGCAGTCAGCCCGTCGGGATTTCGACGCCGGCCGGTTATGTGGCGGCGCTGAACGATATATTTGCCCAGGTGGGGAAGGACCTCATCGCCTGGACCGTTTCGACGGCAGGAGAGCTCGCGTCATCGCCTGCGCCCCAGCCGTCCACGGGAGGCAAGAAGGGGCGGACTTAGGACGTGTCCCCGTGCGGCCTAGGATGCTGCCTAGTTTGTGGGCAAATCGCCCACGCTCTGCACTCATGGCACCACTGTGCTGTGCACTCCCCCTGATCGCTCCTGCGCCAAGGGCGAAATTGCTCAGAAATTGCGCGACTTTCGAGTGATCGCTGCCGAATGGTTCCAACTTCAGGAACCCTGGCACACCAGTTGCAAAACCACCCCTAGCTCGCCCACGCACCTTTCCCTGGGCGCCTGGAGCACGAGGGTGCGGCGAGCCCGTGGTTTTGCTGGGCGGGTCGGCGCTGACCCGCAAAGGGGAGCAGTCTCGACATGGCAGACAGGAAAGTAGTCTCGCTGAAGGCGGCATCCGCGGCGGCGTTGCTCGCCTCGGGCCTCATGCTGGCGGGGGCGTCGGTCGCCAACGCCCAGAAGGCGGAGCCGTGCATCGGTGCGTCGCTCGAATTGACGGGCCCGCTCGCGCATACCGGAAAGCAGATCGTGATGGGCGCGGAAGTCGCCATCGACGAGATCAACGCGGCTGGCGGCGTGCTTGGCCAGAAGCTCAAGTTCCTCGCCTATGACGACCAGGGCGAACCCTCGCGTGCCGTCGATAACGGCCGCCGCATCGGCGAGAAGGACAACTGCATCGTCATGATCGGCGGCTTCCGCACGCCGAACGCCATCGCGCTGCGCGAGCCCATCGCCGACATGGGGCTGCCGTGGGTCGGCGTGATCTCCGCCGGCACCTCGGTGATCGAGTGGGACAAGGGCGAGAACAAGTGGATGTTCCGCGTGTCCATGAAGGACCGCTGGGTGGCGCCGTTCCTGGTCGACGAGGCGCTTGCCCGCTCCAAGGACAAGAAGCTCGCGCTCGTGTACGAAGCGACGGCCTGGGGCCAGGGTGCCGTGCCCGACGTGGAGGCGGCCGCCAAGGCCAAGGGCATCACGCTCGTCGGCAAGGAGACCTTCAACATCGCCGACCAGGACATGAGCGCCCAGCTCATCCGCCTGCGTGACGCGGGCGTCGACACCATCATCACCTACATGGTCGACCGCGAGGCGACGCAGCTTCTGCGCTCGATGGAGCGTCTCGGCTACAAGCCGACGATCATCAGCGCGTGGGGCATTTCCTCCCAGCTAGGCAAGACGGCCGGCAACCTGACAGACGGCATCCTCGTCGCGGGGACGTTCGCGTGGAATGGCAATCTCTCGCCGCGCGCCCAGAAGGTCTATGAGGCGATGAAGGCCAAGTACAGCCTGACAAGCCCCAACGACATCCTGCTGCCGAGCGGTAATGCCAATGCGTATGACGCCATCTACATCATCGCCGAGGCGCTGAAGATCGCCGGCGCGTTCGACCGCGAGAAGATGGTCAACGCCTTCTACAAGGTGAAGTACGAAGGGCTCACGGCGAACTTCGATCCGGCCTTCGAGAAGGCCGCGGCAGGCGCCAAGACCGAGCGGCACGATGCGATCAAGCCCACGCAGTATCGCATGCTCGCGTTCCACGAGAACGTGCTGAAGCCCGTCGAGCAGACGCCCTACAAGCGCTAGTCGCTGAGGCAATAGGCGTCTGACAAGTTTCACGAGGGCTCACCTCCACCCTCGGCAAACTGGGGAAGCGGGATCGTTCGCTTCCCCCTTTTTTCACCCTGACAAGAAGAGCGAAGGAACGCTTCGGCCCGGTGGAACAGGTCATCCAGTTCATCCTGAGTGGGTTGTCGCAAGGCGGCGTCTACGCGCTCGTCGCCATCGGCTTCTACATGATGTGGTCGGCGACGCACGCCGCCAACTTCACGCACGGCGACGTGTTCATGCTCGGCGCCGTTTCGACCGTCGTGTTTGGCGAGATCGGCGTGCCGCTCATCCTCGCCATGCCGCTTGGCATCGCGGTGTCGGCCGTGGCCGGCGCGCTCATCGAGCGCATCGCGGTGCGGCCGTTCAACCATGGTCCGAGTTCCATCGGCTGGATGCTGACGACCATCGCCATCGGCCTGATGCTCGAAAGCGCTTTGACCGCGACGTACGGGCCACTGGGGCGTCCGCTCTATTCGCCGTTTGCGCAATCTCCGATCCGCATCGGCGGCAGCGGCATCTATGCGCAGGAGCTCCTGATCCCGGCCGTCGCCATCGGGCTGATGGTGCTGCTCGAGCTGTTCTACCGGCACACCATCCTGGGCCGCGCCATGCTGGCGGTCGCCGCGAACCCGACCGCGGCGGGCCTCATGGGCATCAACGTCAGCCGCATCGCGCTCATCGCCTATGCCATGGCGGGCGCGGTGGGCGCGCTCGGCGGCATCTTGCTGGCGCCGGTGTCGGAGGCCTCCTCGTCCATGGGCGCGCTCATCGGCCTCAAGGCGTTCGTGGTGGCCATCGTCGCGGGCATCTCGAATGCGCGCGGCGTCGTGATCGTCTCGCTCGGCTACGGCATCCTGGAGAAATTCATCGAGGGTTACATCTCCACGGCGGCGCGTAACTCGATCGGCTTCGGCATCCTCATCCTGCTGCTGCTGGCATTTCCCAACGGCATCTTCGGCAAGCGGGAGGTCTCCAAGGTATGACCCCGCGGCTGCAATTCTGGCTGGTGCTCGTGCTCGGGATCGCGGGCCTCTATCTCTTCCGCGAGATGGGGCCGACGAACTATGCCATCGGCGTGTTGACGCGCTGCCTGATCCTCGCCATCGTCGCCATCGGCCTCAACATCCTCATCGGGCAGGCGGGCCTCGTCTCGCTCGGGCAGGCGGCGATCTACGGCGTCGGTTCGTACTTCGCCGCGTGGCTGGCGCTGCGCGCGGGCTTCGGTTTCATTCCGGCGGTGGCGTCGGGGATCGTGGCGGCCTCGCTCGTCGGGGCCGCGCTCGCCTATCCGAGCGTGCGCGTACGCGGCGTCTATCTCGCCGTCATCACCATCGCCTTCGGTCTCATCTTCCAGAACGTGCTGATCGAGTGGGTGCCGGTGACAGGCGGCACGCTCGGGCTCACGGGCATTCCGCGTGGCGAGGCCTTCGGCGTTCGCCTGACGCGGCAGATCTATTTCTGGGTGGCTGCCGGCTGCCTCGTGTTCGCGTTCATCCTGCAATACAACCTCACGTACTCGCGCTACGGCCGCGCCATGCGGGCGACGGCGCAGAGTGCGAACGCGGCGAGCGCGCTCGGCATCAACGTCGCCAACACGCGCATGTTCGCCTTCGTCGTCTCGGCGGCACTCGCAGGGCTCGCGGGCGGCCTCTATACGTTCCTCAACCTGTTCGTGAACTTCGAGACGTTCACGTTCTTCCAGTCGATCTCGTTCCTGCTGATGGTGATCTTCGGCGGCGTCGGCACCCTGACGGGACCGCTCGTGGGCGCCGGCATCCTCACGTACGTGCCGGAGCTGTTCCAGGAGTTCAAGGAATGGCAGACGTTCGCCTATGGCGCGATGCTGGCGATCGTCATGTTCGTGATGCCGGCGGGAATCGTCGGTTCCCTCGGCACGCTCGCCGACCGGCTCACCAGCAAGGCGCGCTCTCGCCAGTCGGGCGCCTGGCCCGCAGCAGATGCCCTGCCGAAGGACACGACGAAGCCAAGTGCAACGGGCAGCCTCGTCGCGGACGTCAAAGGCTACACGATCGTTTTCGGCGGACTGACCGCCGTGTCGCAGGCCTCCATGCGGGTCGAGGCCGGCAAGGTGCACGGCCTGATAGGACCGAACGGCGCCGGCAAGTCCAGCCTGCTCAACCTGATGTCCGGGTTCTATACGCCGACCGCCGGCAGCATGAGCCTGCTCGGTCAGGACACGACCGGGTGGAAGGCGCACGATCTGGCGCGCGCCGGCCTTGCGCGCACGTTCCAGAACACGGAACTCTTCGGCGACATGACGGTGCTCGAGAACGTGCTCGTCGGCTTCCATGGACACTACAAGACGACGCTGATCGAGACGCTGCTGCGGCTGCCGCGCTTCGGCCGGGAAGAAAAGGCGATGGCTGCGGAGGCGGCGAGCCTGCTCGCGCTCGTCGGCTTGAGCGACTACTCGGACGAGTTGGCCAAGAACCTGCCGTTCGGCCACCAGCGGCGCCTCGAAATCGCACGCGCGCTGGCGACGCGGCCGAAGCTGATCCTGCTCGACGAGCCGGCCGCCGGTCTCACGCACGGCGAGATCGAGCAGTTGAAGGTGCTGATCCGGCTGCTCACGGAACGCGGAGTTGCCGTGGTCCTCGTGGAGCATCACGTCGACATGGTGATGAGCCTGTCCAACGAAGTGACGGTGCTCGACTACGGCGAGGTGATCGCGTCCGGGCCCGCCGCGCAGGTGCAGGACGATCCCCGCGTGATGGAAGCCTACTTCGGCAGCGGTGCGGCGCTCGAGGACATGCGCAAGCTCGCCGAGACGGCGGGGGCCGTGGCATGAGCACTTCGAGCCTCGCTCCTCTTCTCGATGTGGCCGAACTCAAGGTCGGTTACGGCCGTATCGAAGCCGTGCGCGGCATCAGTCTCAAGGTCGGACCGGGTGAATTCGTCGGCGTGGTGGGATCGAACGGCGCCGGCAAATCCTCGACCATGCGCGCCATCGCCGGTTCCGTGCGGCCGGCGTCGGGGCGCATTGCGCTTGCCGGCGCCGATGTGACGTTCCTGCCGAGCCACGCCAAGGTGCATCGCGGCATTGCCATGGTGCCCGAGGGCCGCATGATCTTCGGCAACCAGACGGTGCGCGACAACCTGATCCTCGGCGCCTACGCGCGCGTCGGCAAGGATGCCAAGGGTGTCGAGGAGGATACCGAGCGCGTGCTGGCGCTGTTTCCGCGGCTCAGGGAACGCCTCGACCAGATGGGCGCGTCGCTGTCGGGTGGCGAGCAGCAGATGCTCGCCATCGCGCGGGGCTTGCTATCGCGGCCCAAGGTTCTGATCATCGACGAGCTGTCGCTGGGCCTCGCGCCGAAGATCATCGAGCAGCTATTCCCCGTGCTCGTCGCGCTCAACAAGCAGGGGCTCGCCATCCTTCTCGTGGAGCAGATGGCCTCCTTCGCGCTCGCCTTCACGCAGCGCACGTACGTGATGGAGAACGGCGAGGTGATGCTCGAAGGCCCCTCGGCCGACCTCGCCAAGGACAAACGCGTCGTCGCCGCCTACCTCGGCAAGCATTAGCGACTTCGGTGCGCGAGGCGTGCCACTCTTCCATCCGCGTGGGGCTAGCACACGCCTGCACGGAGACACGTCGCTTTCGTTCTGCGTTCCCGGACGGCGCACAGCGCCGAGCCGGGATCTTTCCCGGTGCGGATGAATCTCAATTGGGGAAAGATCCCGGGTCTCGCTGCGCTCGCCCGGGAAGGCAGAGTTGAGAGTGCGACGCCTGCCGCCCCGACTGCTCCCGCATGTCATCAGCAACTTCAGGGCGCGAGACGGGCCGCTGGCGTGGGGCTCGCAGACGCGCGCACCGAGACACATCGCTCTCGTTATGCGTTCCCGGACGGCGCGGAGCGCCGAGCCGGGATCTTTCCCGGTTCGGATGAATCTCGACGGGGAAAGATCCCGGGTCTCGCTGCGCTCGCCCGGGAAGGCAGAGTGGAGGGGTATTGCCCGCGGCCCCACTGCTCCCGCATGTCATCCCGGCCGAGCGAAGCGAGAGCCGGGGACCCAGGGCCACGGGAGAGCGCGCGGCTCTGGGTCCCGGATACGCGCTGACGCGCGTTCCGGGATGACAGATAACGTTCGTTCGGCAACGAAGGGCTCAGCCTTCGGGCGCGATGAGGCTCAAGCGGCCCAGCGTGAAGCTGGCGAGGGCTGCATCCGCACCGGGACGTGCGAACAAGAGAGCGCCGACGGGCATCTTGTTCTCCGCGCAGAAGCCGGCGTTGAGCGAGACGACCGGGCCTCCCAAGGCCGTCGTCGGGATGACGTACGACGGATCGCCGGTGGTTCCGTCGTGGGGCGCGACGTCCGGAGCGGCAGGCATCAGGATCGCTTCGTCCGCGGCAAAGCCGGCCCAGAACGCGCGGCGCAGGTCCTTCAGGCGCATCAGCGCCGCTATGTAGTCGGCTTCCGGCATCGCAAGACCGTTGTCCATGTCGGCAGCAAGCCGCGGAGCGACCTTGTCGCGCGGGACTTTCGCGTGCGCGCGTCCGAGTTCGGCGAGCAGGATCAGACGATGCGTCGCGACCACGTCGGCAAGCGAAACGGGGGACGCCCGGACGCCGACCGCGATCCCCGCCTTGCTGCAGCGTGCAGCGAGTGCGGAGATCGCCGTGGCCGTCGTGGTCTTCGTGCGTTCGCTCAGCATCGGGTCCTGAAGCACCACGACGCGCATCGTCGCTGTCGAGGGCAGGGCATAAAGCCCCAGATGGTCGGGGGCGAACGCCGCTGCCAGCGCCACCGCGTCCTGCGGCATGTAGCCGAACGCGCCGGGCGTATCGAAAGTCGGCGCCAGCGGCAGGATGCCGGCGCCGGAGACCGACAGCGTCGACGGCTTGAAGGCGCCGATACCGCAATAGGCGGCGGGCCGGTTCACGGAGCCGGCCGTCTGCGTGCCGATGGCGAGCGGTACCGTGCCGGAGGCGACGGCGGCAGCCGAACCACCCGACGAGCCGCCGGGCGTGCGGGTCAGATCGTGAGGATTGCGCGTCGGCGGAACGGATTCGAAGTACGCGTACTCCGTCGTATGCACCTTGCCCAGGATGACCGCGCCTGCCGCACGCAGGTGGGCAACGAGCGTCGCATCCGCGATCGCCGGCGCGATCTCGGCGCGGCTGGCGCTGTTGGCGCGCGTCGGCAGCCCCTTCACGTCGATGATGTCCTTGATGGCGACCGGGATGCCGTGCAGGGGCCCGCGCACCTTGCCGGCCGCCCGCTCGCGATCGAGACCGTGGGCAGCTTCGAGCGCGTCCTTCTCGAGCACATGAATCCACGCCTGCACCTGCGCATCGACTTCACGAATGCGGGCGAGGCAGCGCTCGACGAGCGCGACCGAGGACAGCTTTCCCGCAGCCATGGCGGCCGCAAGATCGCTCACGCGGCCGGGATCCTGGACTAGGCTCATGCGTGGGCACTCCGCTGCGCGCGCAGCTCCGCGCGGCGTGCCGTCGTTGCCGCGGTGTCGACCGCGAGGCTGTCGTCCTCGATCTCGCCGGTGAAGACGACGCCGTAGACGTCGCGGGCCTTGTCCCGGCTTTCCCAGCCTTCCAGCACGTCGTGATGCACGCGCGCGACGTCGCGATCGAGCGGATCGCCATAGCCGCCGCCGGCGGAATCGCGCCCGCGCAGACCCTCGCCTTTCTTCAGCACCACCTGCGCCACGTTGGGCAGCCGCGTGAGGTCGCCGTTGCCTGTCACGCGCCACGTGGAGCCGGCGGTGCCGGGCAGGCCACCAAGCACGCCGCGCGGCTGCGCGTGCTGGCCGTCGCACGAGATCACGGCCGTGACGTCGTGGCCCGTCGGCGTCAGTTCGATCTCCTGCGCAGGTGCGCCGCGCTGGCGGCCGGCGCCCGAGCTGTCCGGCACGAGTGTCAGCGACGTCACGCGCAGCGGGTGCTTCAGTTCGTCCACCTCGACGCTATCGCGGTACATGAGGCCGGCGATCACAGGGATCGCGTAGTTGACCCAGCCGTCGGCGACGGGGGATGACGGGCCGCCGTTGGTCGACAGCATCATGCGGTTGACGAACGGCGCATCGGCGCGGCGATGGTCCTTGCCGGAGATGACCGCCATGCCGACGCCGAGGCCCGTGCCGCCTTCCGACAGGCCGTGGCCCTCACCGAGCTGGGCGAATGCGGACTGCGTGATGTTGACGAGCCGCTCGCAGACGTTCGTTGTCGCCACGGAGCAGGAGTGCGGGAATTTCGGCGCCGCGACCACGCTTTCCTCGGCGTACTTGAAGCGCAGGCGGCGGAACGAGCCCGCGTTGCGCGGCAGGTCCTTCTCCAGCGCGTTGAAGATGGCGCCGACGACAGCCGAGGTCGCCGAACCCAGCGACGTATTGAGGCCGACGTCCACGCACGGCGGATTGTCCGAGAGGTCGACGTTGATCATCGCCTCGTCGGGGTCGATTTCGAGTTTCACGGTCAGCTCCAGGCCGCCGGGCAGGATGCCTTCCAGCGGATCGGACTTGCCTTTGTTGACGAGTTTCGCTTTCGGCATGCGCCGGATGTTGTCGATCATGCGGCGCTCGGAATAGTCGAACCATTCCTTGATGAAGCGCTTCACCGTGGGCACGCCGTACTTGGCGCAGAACTCTTCCAGGCGGCGTTCGGCGACGCGGGCGCTGCCGAGGCCTGCGAGATAGTCGCCGTACCATTGGTCGGGCACGCGGATGCGCGCGCGGCACATGCGCACGATGTCGCCGATGTTCTTGAAGTCGCGCTGGATGCGCACGCCGGGGAACACGAGCGCGCCCTCGTGATAGACGTCCTTGGCGAGCACGAAGTAGCTCGACGGGATCGAATTGCCAATGTCTGCCATGTGGCACTTGGCGACCGACGTGAAGAGGTGCTCGCCCTCGTAGAACACCGGCACCATGTAGGTGTGGTCGGCGGGATGCGTGTTGCCGCCGTAGGGATCGTTGTCGAGATAGGCGTCACCGCGGCGGATGTCGTCGCCATGGTACTTGCGCATGTTGGCCGTCTGGATGTGGCAGCCGAAGATGTGCACCGGCAGGCCTTCGGCCGGTGCCAGGAGCTGATCGTCTCCGGTGACGAGGCAGCAGGAGAAATCGCGGGCGGAGGAGATCACGGCTGAGCGCGCGGCGCGCAGCAGCGTGTTCGTCATCTCGCGCACGATGCCGTCGAGGCGGTTCGCCATCACGGTCATGAGCACGGGATCGAGGTCGGTTTCGATCTTGGTGGTCGGAGTTGACGGCGTTTGGGTCATGGGTAGCTCCTCACGCGCAGTGCAGGATGTAGTTGCCGGCGGGGGAAAGCTCCGCCTTCAGGTTCGGATAGACGACGATCGTGGTCGTCGGCTCTTCAATGATGGCCGGGCCCTTGATCTGCGCGCCGGGCTTCAGGCCCTGACCGCGGAAGATGGCGGTCGGCGTGCGCCCCGTCTCGATGAAGTAGCAGGACCGCGTCGCGTCGGCCTTGGGCGTGTAGGGCTCGGCGCCCGTCGAAGGCGGCGGGGGTGGCGCGAACAGGTGGATCGAGATGCGCCCCTTCCAGTTGACGAACTCGACGGGGCTACCTTCGTCGCGCACGGCATAGACGCGCTCGTGCACCTGGTGGAAGGCTTCGACGAGCGCTGCCACATCCGCGGGGCCGTCGATGCGGCCCTTGGGCAGCGGCGTATCGAGCTCCCAGACCTGGGCCTTGTAGCGGGCCTCGACGAGGAAGCGGATGGAGGCTTCCGCGCTCTCGGCGCCCTTCAGCTTGGCGCGGAACTCGGCCAGTTCGCGGGCGATCTCGGTGAGGGCGTAGTTCACGGCGGCGATGTCGAAAGCGGAGGAATCCGTGAAGCGGCTGCGCGTCGCCTCGAAGACGATGTCGCTGTACTGCATGCCGCAGGCCGAAAGGCCCGAGGCGAGCCGCGGGAGAATGACGGTCGCGCAGCCCAGCTCCTGCGCGATGGGCATGATGTTGAAGCCGGCCGCGCCGCCGCCCGCCACCACGACGCTTTCGCGCGGATTGACGCCGTCGTTCACCGTGATCTCGCCGATGGCCTTGATCATGAGTTCGTTGGCGACGGTCATGATGGCCGCGGCCGTTTCGTCGGCGGAGCGTCCGGTCGACTTGGCAAACGTCTCGATCACGCGCGCGCCGGCTGCAACGTCGAGCTTGAGGCGGCCTCCGTTGAAGTAGGTCGGGTCGATATAGCCGAGATAGAGGGCCGCGTCCGTCACGGTCGGCTTGTCGCCGCCGCGACCGTAGCAGGCGGGGCCCGGTACGGAGCCCGCCGATTGGGGGCCGACCCGCAGCAGGCCGCCGCTGTCGATCCAGGCGATGGAGCCGCCGCCGGCGCCGATCGAGCGGACGTCGACCGTCGAGGTGCCCATGATGTCGCCGAGCCAGCGCGGCCCGAGCCAGCTGTCGCGCGTATAGACGAGGCTGCCATCGCGCACGAGGCCGACGTCGAAGGTGGTGCCGCCCGTGTCGCAGACGATGGCGTTGTTGCCGAGCTTCTCCAGATCGCAGTAGGCCCGTCCGGCGACCGGTGCCATGGCTGGGCCGGACTTCAGCGTGTTGATGGGCCGGGCCACGAGTTCTTCCACCTGCTGGCAGCCGCCGACGGAGGTCGAGACGAGCAGGTCGCCGCCGAAGCCTGCCGCGCGCAGGTCCTGGGACATTTCCTTCAGGTGATGCTGCATCAGCGGCTTCAGGGAGGCGTCGATCGCGGTTGCGGAGGCGCGCCGGTATTCGCGCAGGATGGGCACGAGCTGGTGGGAGAGCGTGTAGGGCACGCCGGGCATCAGCTCTTCCAGAAGTTGTCCAATGCGCAGCTCGTGGGCGGGATTGGCGATCGACCAGAGCAGGCTCACGGCGATGGCTTCGAAGCCGCGGGCCTTCAGCGTAGCGATGACCTCGCGCACCTGGGCGTCCGACATCGGCGCCACGACCTCACCCTCCGAGCCGATGCGCTCGTCGATCTCGAACGTGTAGCGGCGCGGAATGTAGGGATCGGGATAATCGTAGGTGTAGTCGTGCGGGCCGTGCTTGCCGCCTTCCTTGAAGGTGAGGGTGTCCTTGAAGCCCCTGGTCGTTAGGAACGCGGTCTTCGCGGTGCGCTTCGTCACGACCGCGTTGGTGGCGCGCGTGGTGCCGTAGATCAGGATATCGGTTTGCGCGAGGAGATCGCGGACGGGCAGGCCCAGTTCCTCGCCGACGACGCCGATCGCCTCGCCCATGCCCTCGAAGATGCGTTGCGGCGTCGTCAGCGCCTTGCCGATGTGCAGCTTGCCGGACGGATCGAGCACGATGATGTCGGTGAACGTGCCGCCGGTGTCGACGGAGATGCGGTAGCCCATGCGCCCCTCTTTGCCGGCCTGAGGCCGCTCGTTGTCCTGTCCGCGGCTCTGCGCGGGGCTGCCGAACCAGCGTGACAGTCGGGTCGTCCAATTCATGCGCGTGGCCCGGCTCGGTCAGATCGTGTCGATCGACGTCACGATCGGTGGTTCTTGCAGGAGTGTCTCACGGTTTCGGAAACCGGCTCCAGCGCGATGGCGCGAAGGATCAATTTCCAGCCCTGAGACGAAGGCGATTGTGTATAAGAGAACCGGCGCGGGCAACGTGGGCGCGAACTTTTTTCAAGGTCCCGGGCGCGCTCAATTCGCGCAATACGGGCGGATGTAGGATCAGTTTTTCATTGCCTCAAATGTAGGCATAGGAGCGGTGGGGCACGCACAGATGGAGGACATCTACGCACAGCGCGGATACGGGGCGCGGCAGGTCGGGTTCGGCGAGAAGCCGGGGCTCGTGGTCGTCGATTTCCAGCGCGGATTCACGGATCCCGCCTTCCCGATGGGCGCATCGGGCATGGTGCAGACGGCCGTCGACAACACCACGCGGCTGATGCGGGCGGCGAAGGCCGCCGGCGTTCCCGTGATCGCCTGCGTGATCCAGTTCGACAGCAAGGCGGCGGCGCCGCACTGGAAGGTCGATCCGGTGCTCGACCTCGTGGCAGGATCGGAGGCTTGCGCGCTCGATCCCCGCATTGCCGCGGAAGAGCCCGACGTCGTCCTGACGAAAACCGCGCCGTCGATCTTCTTCGGCACGCCGGCCGGGGCCATTCTCACCCGCGAGCGCGTCGATACGGTGATCGTGACGGGCTGCATCACCTCGGGCTGCGTGCGCGCAAGCATCATCGATGCGTTTTCCCTCGGCTTCCGCGTGCAGGTGCCGGAGGATTGCGTCGGCGATCACGATCAGGTTGCGCACGACCAGAACCTCGCCGATGTCGGCCGCCGCTACGCCGACATCACCACGGCCGACGCCGTGATCTCCGCCATCGAGCACTGGCGCACCCGCAACGACAAGGGGTAACGGCTGCGTGTTGCGCCTGTGGCGGGGGGCTTGCCTTACTCTTCGCGGCAAGGCCCCGGACAGTCGCGCCTCCGGCGCGTCTTCGGGGGACGCAAAAACGGATAGGGTGGAGCATAACCACCTTTTTGCATTCCCGGATGGCGCGCAGCGCCAGTCCGGGATCTTGCCGGGTGACGATGATATTGCTTCACTCGCAGCATGTTTTCGACCAAGATATATTTTGTCTACATCACGAGCAATGCACCACGCGGCGTCCTCTACGTCGGTATGACGAGCGATTTGCCAAAGCGGGCTCATGAGCACCATCACCGGCTGGTGGACGGCTTCACGCGGCGGTATTGGACCGACCGGCTCGTCTACTTCGAGACGCACGATGATGCGAAGACCGCAGCGGATCGCGAGCGCACCATGAAACGTTGGCGGCGCGCCTGGAAGATCAGGCTCGTGGAGCAATCCAATCCGACGTGGCGTGACCTCTATGACGATATCCTGACTGCGCACGGATTTGACGAGTAGTCCCCATCGACGCGGCAAGGCCCCGGACAGCCGCGCTACGCGCGTCTTCCGGGGACGCAAATGGAGAGGTAATCGCCCTTACATAAATTCTGCGATCCCGGAAGGCGCGGAGCGCCTGTCCGGGATCTTGCCGGCATGAGTGGGGCAAGGCCCGTGAGTTTGGCGCTTTTAGGCCGATCACCGGCGCGATCGGCGCCGAAGTCGGGATGTGCGACCATCCCATCCCTTCTCAACATACGCCTCGGCTGCGAAGTCCGCTCTCAGGGTCGGTGCAGTTCGGGGCGGGGGCGGGTGAGGGTGCGGTGGCCGCGCTTGAAGGCGTAGAGGACGGGGGCCACTTCGGCGATGGCCTGCTCGGGGCTTTCGGCATCGAGCACGGCGAGATCGGCATGCGCGCCCAGCGCCACGCCGTAGTCCTTGAGATTGAGGAGCTTCGCCGAGCGCGTCGTCACCATGTGCAGGCACTCGCGCGTATCGGATGCGGCGCCGACCTGGGCGATGTTGGCGTAGAGGTTCGCCATGCGGATCAGCGAGCAGTCTCCGAACGGCGTGAACGGGTTCAGCACGTTGTTGGTCGAGAGCGAGCAGTTGACGCCGTGGTGCAGGAGGCGGTGCGCCTCCGTCACGCCGCGCATGCGGCTCTCGTACTGGTGGCGGCCCATCAGGTAGAGATCCGTCGACGGCAGCACGGTGAGCGCGACGCCTGCATCCGCCATTCGCTTGGCGCAGGCCTCGAACATCTCTTTCGGCGCGGTCGAGAGCTTCGTCACGTGGCCGATGGCGACGCGGCCGCCCCACTTGTACTTTTCCGCCTGCTGGCAGACGTAGAGAAGGTCCGGATCGTCCGGGTTCGGTGCGAAATCGAGGTGCATGTCGATGTCGATGTCGCGGTCCCGCGCAATCTCGAAGACGCGGTCGATCTGGCCCTTGGGGCTCGAATCCGTATACGGCGCCGCGCCGATCACGGAGCCGCCGGACGACAGCGCCTCCAGCATCAGTTCCTCTGTGCCGGGATTGTTGAGCAGGCCTTCCTGCGGGAAGATGCAGATCTGCAGGTCGATCGCCCACTTGTATTCCTCAATCAGCGGCCGCACGCCCTCCAACCCGCGCAGGCCGATGCCGGGATCGACCTCGAGATGCGTGCGCATGTGCGTCGTGCCCTGCAGGATCGCGCGCTCGAGGGTCGCTTTGGCGCGCGTGTAGACGTCCTCCGCGGTGAAGGACTTCTTTTGCTTGGCCACCTCGCCGATGGCTTCCTCGAGATCGCCGCGCTGGGCCTGGCAGCGGCCCAGGATGCGCGACTTGTCGAGGTGGATGTGCGTCTCGATGAAGCCCGGCACGACGAGCCGGCCGCCGAGATCGATGCTCTCGCCTTCGGTCGACGGCTTCGGGCCGCGCGGCTATCCGCAGGGCTTTCCCAGGGGCAGCTACGAGAGCCGGCCTGCCGAACTGAGCGAGGTCACGGTGCGGCCGCTCGATGCCTACGGGGCGCTCGACTATCTGCGCACGCGCTCCGACGTCGACGGGGCGCGCATCGGACTGCATGGCTGGTCGAACGGCGCGAGCACGGCGCTGGTGGCGATCTCCGACGTGACGCCGGGCCTCGACAAGCCGTCCGTGGCAACGGGGTTCCGTGCGGCGGTCGCGTTCTACCCCGCCTGCGGGCTCAAGGGACAATTCGAGGATCGGGCGCTGCATCCCTACGCGCCGACCCTCGTGCTGCACGGCACGGCCGACGAGGAGGTGTCCTACAAGCGCTGCCGGACGCTGGTCGAGAAAGCCCGGGCCGAGGGCGGCGACATCGCGATCCAAATCTACGAGGGCGCGACGCACAGCTTCGATTCCCCCTCGCGCAAGCGCCAGGGCGTCGAGGCCAATGCGCTCGCCACGGACGATGCGGTGAAGCGGTCGCTCGAGTTCTTTGCACGGCATGTGAAGCAGCGGTGAAGGCGCGGCCCCGAGCAAGCCCCATTATTCTGCTTGGCTCTGCAAGTCTGTTGCGCGCGAGTTTTTCGCGTCTGCGCCGCGTCGGATGTGCCGATTTCCTGATCTGGCGCGTTCCCGCAGGGCCAGATGCAACTTTTCCATAAACAAAGCCGATCCAAATAGGGAAAACAAAGAGCTAAAGCAATATTCCTTCATGCGATCGAAACTCTTTGCGGGCAATTTTACCGTCGTTGCTCAGAACACTTCCGAATGCAAGGGGATGCCATGTCGGCGTCATCGATCCTTTCGAGGCTCGAAGATAGCGCGCTGTTCCGCTACTTCGCCAACTGGAAGGTGGCGCTGCGCGTCGGTGCCATCGCGGCGACCGGCACCTGTGCGCTGATCGCCATCGGCATCGTCGTTCTCGTCGGCGGTACAACCGTCAAGCGCCACCAGGACGCCTCCGCCGCCGCCGCGCGGCAGCTCGATATGGCCACGACCGCCCGCGCGGCGATGCAGGATGCGGTGCGCGCGGGTATCGAAATGACGGCGGGTGATGCCACCGCCATCGCGCGCCACGAAGATGCCGCGAAGCGTGCGATTGAAGCTCTGGAAGGTCTCGTGGCCGCGAACGGAACCGATCAGGCCCGTGCGGGCGAGGCCCGGCAAGCGATCGCAGCGCTCAAGGCCTACAGCGACGCCATTTTGAAGGCACGTGGCGCCGGTTCTGCCGATAGCGAAGCTATCCGCAAGGCAGCGGACGCGGCCAAGAACTCGCTGAGCCAAGCCGAAACGATCATGACCGCGCTCACGGAAGCAATTCGCGCCGGCCGCGACAGCGCCGCGTGGGAAGCGCAGGAGACGAGCGAGGCGGTCGCCTACCGTGTGATCGTCGCGATCGCTGCAATGGCGGTATTCAGCATCGCGACCGGCCTGCTGACCGGCATGGCGATCGCCCACCCGATCATGCGATTGACGGGCGTGATGACCCGCATCTCGCGCGGCGATCTCGATGTCGCCGTGCCCGCGACCTGGCAAAAGGACGAGACGGGCGAGATGGCCCGCGCGCTCGTCGTGTTCAAGACGGCAGCCCTCGAGCGCATCCGCATGGAGCGTGAGATCGAAGAGGAGAAGCGACGGCAGGAAGAGGAGAAGCGGCGGCTCGAAGCCGAGGCCATCGACCGGGAGCGCCGCATCGTAACGGGCACGATCGGGCAGGCGCTGTCGAGGCTTGCCGCCAAGGATTTGTCCTACCGCATGCACGGCCAGCTTCCGGCGGCCTATGCGACGGTGCAGGAAGACTTCAACAACGCTGTGACGCTACTCGAAGCCGCGCTCGGCCACGTCATCGCCAGCGCTGCCGCGATAAGAACCGGCACGAGCGAGATCGCAACGTCAGCGGAAGATCTCGCAGAGCGCGCGCAGGCGCAGGCCGCCAGCATCGAACGCACGGCGACGTCTCTCAAAGAGATCGCGGCCGTCGGCCAGAAGGCCGTGACGGGAAGCGAGCACGCGCGCCAAGCCGTGGGGCTCGCCAAGCACGACGCGGAAGAAGCGGGCCTCGTCGTCGGGCGCACCATCGAGGCGATGGGCGAGATCGAGGCCAGCGCGCAGCAGATCAGCAAGATCATCGGCGTCATCGACGAGATCGCGTTCCAGACGAACCTTCTCGCCCTCAACGCCGGTGTGGAGGCCGCGCGTGCCGGTGAAGCCGGCAAGGGTTTTGCGGTCGTTGCGTCGGAAGTGCGCGCGCTTGCCCAGCGCTCGGCGGAAGCGGCGCGCGAGATCAAGACGCTGATCTCGACATCGTCGTCGCAGGTCGCCAACGGCGCGAGCCTCGTCTCGGCGACCGGCAAGGCGCTGGAGCGCATTCTCGTCAAGGTCGACGACATGAACCGGATCGTGCTGGAGATCGCGTCGGGTGCGCAGGAGCAGGCGGTCGGCCTCAGCAGTATCAACGGCGCGGTCGGCGAGATGGACGAAGCCACGCGGCGCAACGCCAACATGGCCGAGGAATCGACGGCCGCCAGCCGCCACCTTCTCTCGGAAACGCACGCGCTGGCCGATCTCGTCGAAAGCTTCCGGCTGAGCGCATCTGCCCACTCGAGCGGCTCGCGCGCTGCTTAGCTGGGCACGCCTGCGCCCCTACACGCATGCCTTCCCGGCCGAGCGCAGCGAGAGCCGGGATCTTTCCGGTCTGAGATTTGCCTCCAGGGGAAAGATCCCGGATAGCCGCGCTGCGCACGGCTTCCGGGAACGCAAGTCGAGGGGTTGGCGTGTGTCCGGCGAAGCATTTGCACCACTTGAACCCGAAGGACCCTCGAGAACAGCG
>RXJK01000162.1:25136-34068 GCA_003963125.1 Hyphomicrobiales bacterium | reverse complement strand
GGGCCTCGCCGTACGCCTGGCGCGGGCGCGGGACCGTCTCGATACGGCGGCGCGGCGGCTCGGCACGTGCACCATGAGCCAGATGGCGGCGCGGCGGCGGCATCTCGATGCGTCGGCCAAGCTGCTCGTGAGCCTCAGTTATCACGGCGTGCTCGCGCGCGGGTTCGCGCTGCTGCGGGACGGCGACGGCAACAGCATCCGCAGCGTGGCGCAGGCGCCGGTGGGCGCGCGTGTCCAGGTCGAGGTGCATGACGGGCGTTTTGCGGCGGAGGTGCTGGAGAGCGAAGGGGGGCGCGACACGCCCTCGGCGGCGCGCACCGCCTCCCGGCCAGCCGCGCGGGTCGCCGCGGAGACCCGCAAGGCCCGCGACAAGGCCGAGAGCTCCGGCTCCGGCGGGCAGGGCTCGCTGTTCTGACGGGCTGTTCAGCGGGTCCGCCCAGAGTGCGCGACCGGCTGCGATGCTCACCGCCCTAAGGTAGAACGAGCCATGACCTTGAAACAAAAAGAAAACGAGGCAGAGCGTGTTCTACGCGCAAGCACGATCTCCGATTGGCGTGGACCCCCGCCTGCGCGGGGGTGACGTTGGAGGATTGGCTGCCCGTTCGGCTTACTCCGTCACGCCCGCGGAGGCGGGCATCCACGCAAGCCTGCCGTTGATCGCGTTGCTCCGATCGCGCAACCGGACAGCCGGAGGACAGGTCCGAGCATGACAAAAGCGCTTTCATCCGGGAATGGAGCACCCTCCCGGTCGCCCTCGGGCTTGTCCCGAGGGCTCAGTTCGATGCCGGCGCCAGAGTGCGAGATCGTACCCGCGGCTCGTGGTCCCGCTGGGGTTGGAGCGGCAAGGTGGTACGCCTTGGTACGGCGCGCGAGCGGCCTCCCGGCCTCTTTGTGACGCACTGGCGTCAGCGGCGATGGGTCTGTATGATGACAGAATCCCCTCGCCCAATCCGTTGAAAATGCGAAGGTAACGCGCCGCATGAATCGTTTCGAGAAGCTGCTGGGCCTGAAGGGCGAGGCGCGCGTGCGCTATTCGGACGGGGAGTTCCAGGTGCTGAGCCCCGGCGACTTCGTGCGCTGCGCCGTGACCGGCGAGCCGATCATGCTGCCCGAGCTGCGCTACTGGAACGTCGAGATGCAGGAGGCCTACGGCAGCGCCGAGATCTCCTTCAAGCGCCACCTGGAACTGAAGGGCGCGCGCAAGGGCTGATGTGGGCGCGCGTGCGGCCGGATTTTCGTTTTCCTTGAATTGGACGCCTGACGACCTGCGCGCCGCGTTGCCCCGGCGGCGACGCGATGCAGAGCCCCTGCAAATCGATCACAGCGCTTTGCGCATCCCTCCCCTGTCAGCCCAGCCTGAGCGCGTGAGCGCGGGGCGCCGGGAGCCAGAGGGAAGGGCACCGCTTGGTGCCCCTGGGTCCCGGATCGGTGCTACGCACCGTCCGGGATGACAGATAGAACGGCCGGGTGAATAGGCGCGCACTCGCACGTCGCGAGGCCCCACCGGAGTGCACTCTCTCTTCGCTCTCCCACTTCTGCATCCCCGGATGGCGCGAAGCGCCAGTCCGGGGTCTTGGTGCGTCGCAGTGGAAAACACCCGCTTTTTCTCACAGCGGCGAGGTCCCGGACAGCCGTGCTCGCGCACGGCTTCCGGGACCGCAAAAGAAAGCGAGGCGACACGTGCTGCCTCCGCTCTTTTTTGTCATCCCGGCCGGAGCGCGTCAGCGCGGAGAGCCGGGACCCAGGGGCCGAGCGTGCCATCCGTGGCCCCTGGGTCCCGGATACGTGCTCCGCACGTTCCGGGATGACAGGTGGGGTGGTGCGCGGAAGTGCGTCCAACAAGCGAGGGTTGCGTTGGGCGCTGGGAAAAGTCGCGACGGGCAAGGCCCCGGACTGGCGCTGCGCGCCATCCGGGGACGCAAGGGTGTGGGTGGAGCGAACTCAAAGCGGGAGCGGCCGTAGGCGCGTGCGGTTGCGTTGGGCGCGCGCGAGGAAAGTGGCGTACAGCCGCTCACATATTCAGGCTGTAGCCGCTGGAGCGGACGGTGCGGATGGGGTCGTCTTCGGAGGCCTTGAGGAGGGCCTTGCGGAGGCGGCCGATGTGGACGTCGACCGTGCGGTCATCGATCTCGGCTTCGCCGCCCCAGACGCCGTCGAGAAGCTGCTCGCGGGAGAAGACGCGGCCCGGCGCCCGCATCATGAACTCGAGCAGGCGGTAGTCGGTGGCCCCCAGATGCACGGGCTGGCCGCCGCGCTTGACGCTCATGGCGCGGCGATCGAGTTCGATGTCGCCGACGCGGACGACATCGCTGACAAGGCCGGGGCTCACGCGATGCAGGAGGCTCGAGGCGCGCGCGAGAAGTTCGTTGAGGGAAAACGGCTTCACGACGTAATCGTCGGCGCCGTTTTCGAAGCCGCGCAGACGATCGGCTTCCTCGCGGCGGGCGGTGAGCATGATGAGCGGCAGGGCTTGCGTGCGCGGCTTCTGGCGCAGGCGGCGGCACAGCTCGATACCTGAGAGGCCCGGCAGCATCCAATCGAGGATGAGGAGATCGGGCAGCGTCTCCTTGAGACGCTCCTCCGCGACATCGCCTTCGGTCACGGCCTCGACGGCGTAGCCGGCCTTCTCGAAGTTGTAGCGCAGGAGTTCCAGCAGCGCGGCTTCGTCCTCGACGATCATCACCTGTACGGGCATGCGGCCGTCACCCCTTCCATGCCGGCAGACGCATGTCCGTGGCGAAGGCGCTGGACTGGTCCGCGCGCGGCCGGTCGAGGGCCAGCACTTCGCCCGTCACCACGTAGTGCACCGTCTCGGCGATGTTGGTGGCGTGATCGCCGATGCGCTCCAGGTTCTTGGCGCAGAACAGAAGGTGCGCGCAGGAGCCGATGTTGCGCGGATCCTCCATCATGTAGGTGAGCAGTTCGCGGAACAGCGAGGTGTGGAGCGCGTCGATCTCGTGGTCGGAGCGCCAGACGGCGAGCGCCGCCTTGTCGTCGTGAGCCTTGAGGGCGGCGAGCACCTCGTCGAGCTGCACGCGCACACGGTCCGACAGCTTGGCGAGGCCGGCGAGGCCAACGACGGGCGTGCCTTCCTGCAGGATGGCGAGGCTGCGCTTGGCGAGGTTCTTCGCAAGGTCGCCGATGCGCTCGAGGTCGTTGGCGATGCGCAGCGCGGCGATGATCTGGCGCAGATCGTCGGCGACGGGCTGGCGGCGCGCGATGGTGACGATCGCCTTCTGCTCGAGGTCGTGCTGAAGATCGTCGATCGCCTTGTCGGCGGAAATGATCTGCTGGGCGACACGTACGTCGCGGTTCTGCAGGGCGAAGGCTGCAAATTCCACCGAGCGCGCGGCGCGCACGCCCATGTCGAGCACGATGGCGTTCAGTTCCTTGAGGTCTTCGTCGAAGGACGTGACGGTGTGCGCAGTCATGCGGCTCTCCTTCGCGTTCGCGCGGGCGGATGCGGCGCAAGGGCCAGCGTTCGTCGCGGCTCGGTCACGAAAAGAAACTGAAACAATGGATGCCTGCCGCCCAGCCGGAGCCGGTCCACAGCGCGCTTCAGAAAGCCTAGTTTTGCAATAGCTGTGTGACAGTGTGCGGACGGCCGGCAACCCTGATCCGGGTCGGTCCGCAAGGCATGGTGAACGACGCGGAAGCGCTTTGCCGCAGGCTGAAAATGCCAGCCGTTACAGGAATTGCTGGCCTGCGGCCGGAGCTGTCATCTCACCGTTACCGAACTGGTTTTCGGCTTGAGCGGAAGCCTCGGGGAGCCGCACCATGCTCGATATCCTGGTATCGGGACTTTGCCTTGCCACAACGGGTTCGCATCTCGTCTCAAGCGCGATCGCTGCCGCACGCACGCGGCCTCCGCGCGATCCCGTGCCGCCGCCGGCCGGCGCGCCCCGCGTCACCATCCTGCGGCCCGTGTGCGGTGTCGACACGTTCGACGAACTCACGCTCGGCTCCACGTTCGCGCTCGATTATCCCGATCTCGAGATCATCTTCTGTTGCGACCGGGCGGAAGACCCCGCCGCGCACCTCGTCACACGGCTGATTGAGCGCCATCCGCGCTCGAACGCGCGGCTGCTGATCGGGCGCGATCCGATCACGGCCAATCCGAAGCTCAACAACCTGCTCAAGGCGTGGCCGCATGTGAGCGCGGACTGGGTGATCATGGCCGACAGCAACGTCGACATGCCGCGCGACTACGTGCAGCGCCTCCTCGCCGAGTGGCAGCAGGACACGGGCGTGTTGTGCGCGCCGCCGATCGGGGCGCGGCCGGCCGATTTCGCGGGCGAGGTCGAGTGCGCGTTTCTCAATACCTACCAGGCGCGCTGGCAGTACGCGGCGGACACGCTCGGCTTCGGGTTCGCGCAGGGCAAGACCATGATGTTCCGCCGCCGGGATCTCGAGGCGGCGGGCGGGCTCGTGGCGCTCGGTTCGGAGCCGGCAGAAGATGCGGCGGCGACCAAGCTCGTGCGCGGGATGGGCCTCAACGCGCGGCTCGTCGACGGTCCGTTCGCGCAGCCCTTGGGCCCGCGCACGTGGAAGCAGGTCTGGGACCGGCAGGCGCGCTGGGCACGGCTGCGGCGGATGACGTTCCCGGTGCTGTTCGTGCCCGAGATCCTGACGTCGGGGCTGGCGCCGATCCTGTGCGCGGCGTGGCTCGCGGACGGCATCGATCTCGCGCCGTGGGAGTTCGCCGGCATGATCGCCGCGCTGTGGTACGGGGCGGAGGTGGCGCTCGCGCGGCTCGCCGGCTGGCAGGTGACGTGGCGCACGCCGTTCGCGGCGCTGGCGCGCGACGTCCTGCTGCCGGCGCTGTGGCTGCAGGCCTGGCTCTTCAGCAGCTTCTCCTGGCGCGGCAACGACATCGACGTGGATGCCGACGAGCCCATCTCGCAGTCGACGTGAGGGGTAAGCGGTTCGCGGTTCCGTTTTGTCGGCGGATTGCAATTCACCGCAAGCTTGCGTGGATGCCCGCCTTCGCGGGCATGACGGAGTGATTGGGCAGTCGCCTCGCAGACCCACTGACGTCACCCCCGCGTAGGCGGGGGGTCCACGCCAACTTCGAGATTGAGGAGAAGCGTTGGGCTCGCTGTGCCCCTGTCTCTTATCCCCGCGGGCGTGCGCGGCGTTACATTAGCGGGACGGGTTGCAAGGAGAGGGCGTCTTCGCGAGGACGCTCGACAGACCACGCAGCCCGGGTCGTGCGACGGTTCAGCCGGTGACAATTATTCAGGCGGCCGGACGCTCTCTGATCGGGGAGCATCGGCACGACGGCGGGTGCCACGCCGCACCAAGCTGACATCCGGCCAAGCGATCCGCGGCGTGCCCCGCGCCCTCTCTTCTCCTCACACCGAGGCTTGCCGCCTGCGGTGCCGCTGTGCTGCGGCGCTCGCGCAAACCGCCGATTTCCACAGGTTGTACACACCGGGCCGTATCAGGCCGCGGACGAATCTGGTGCAAGCCAAGGCGAGCTGAACGCCGCGGCCCACGCGCGGCCCGGGCGAGACCGGCACCCCAAGGAGCTGCTTCCCATGGCCAATTTTCCGACCCACATCGCGATAGGCACCATCGTCTCGGGCGCGCTGGCGACCGTGACCCTCGCGGCCGACGTTGTGGCGCCGGAGAACCTCGTCGCCGTGACGCTCGCAGGCGTGCTGGGCTCGGTGCTGCCCGACATCGACCTCAAGGACTCGCGGCCGAGCCAGGCGCTGTTTGCGGGCCTCGGCGTATTCTTCGCCTTCGCGGTGCTGTTCTCGCTGGAGAACAAATATTCCGTCGTCGAGATGCTGGTGATGTGGCTCGGCACGCTGCTGCTCGTGCGCTACGGCGCGCGACCGTTCTTCTATCACATGAGCTATCATCGCGGGATCTGGCACTCGCTGATCGCCGGCGCCTTCTGCGCGTGCGCGACGGCCGTCATCTACAAGTATCTGCTCGGGCGGCACGAGGGCGTCGCGTGGCTCGCGGCGGGCTTCCTGTTCATCGGCTTTCTCACGCACCTGATCCTCGACGAGATCTATTCCGTCGACGTGATGGACACGCGCATCAAGAGCTCGTTCGGCACGGCACTGAAGCTTGCCGACTTCAAGCATCCGGGGCACTCGATCTCGATGCTGGCCGCCGCCATGTTCGCCTTCTGGCTCGCGCCCTCGACGAAGACGTTCACGGACGGCATGACGTCGAAGCCGATGTGGAGCGAGCTCAACAAGCGCCTGCTGCCGCACGAGGAGTGGTTCGGCGTCGACTGGCGCAACGTGGCGAAGCTTCCCGACTTCCGGGCCAAGGACAAGAGCGAGGCCATGCCGGCGTCAGCGCCGCAGGCGAGCGGTATTTCGACGGGGTCACTTCCCACGAACCCGGCGGCGGCGCCCACTGAGCCTGCGACGCCTGCCAAGGAATAGGCCGCACCACTGAGCAGCGTGCTGTGCCGTGTCTGCTCAGCGTGCCCTTGCGGACTTGACCACGTAGGCGATGACGCGCGCGACGGCGGCGGGCGTGGCTGCAGAGATCGATTGCCCGTGTCGCAGTGAAGAGCAGACCTCACGCGATGGGTTGCGTCGGTTGTGCGAACAGACGCCGTTCTATTTCGGCAGGCCAGCTCGCTCCAAAGCGCCGAAGAACAACTCGGCATCCTCCTTTCGCTTGAAGCGGTTGACGCTCCGTCCGGTCGTCGCGATGGTCCAGGCGGGTTCGAGCTTCAGAACCCGATCTGCGGCTGCCCTGGCCTTTTCGATCTGACCAAGCCTCTCGTAGGTGGCCGCAAGATAAAGGAATCCTCCGCGCCACCCGGACGCGCGGCTGGTCGCTTCCAAGAGAACCGGCAGCGCGTCGGCGTATCTCTCCTTGAACATGAGTGCTGCCCCGAGCCATCCCAGCGCAATTGGCGAATGGAAGGGATCGAGGCGCATGCCGGTTCGGCTCATTTCTATCGCTTCATCGTGCTCGCCGGAGAAGACCAAAGCAGTCGCATGCCTGAAATCACAGCGATTGGGATTTATGGCATGAGCGCGCCGGTGTGCGGCCAGCGAGCTGTCATGGTCGCCCTTGTGCAAGAAGGCGTGGCCGAGGTGACCGAATGCATCAGGAAGATTAGGATCGTGCTCGATAGCAGTCCTGCATAAGTCCTCAATGCGTTCGAGGACGGCAGGCTTCTGAAAATCATTATCGTGTTTGAAAAGATATGTGCTGAAGAGCGTCGATGCCAGGCCCGTGTATGCCCTCGCTTCGCCGGGCGCACTGTCGATCACCTGCTCGAAAAGTGTCCGTGCCCGATACAATCGATCGATATTTCTGAAGGTCGCATACCACCCGCGCACGAGCGCCAGGGCTTCGACGAACCTGTCATACGGCTCGCCTTTGATCCTGAAGGTGGCCCAGTTGCGGTCGACCTCTGCGTGCACGATGTGAGCACAGGCAACACTTGCCACCGTCCGGGCAATCTCGCTCTGCAACCTCGGCATATCGCCGATGGTTGGCGTGAAGATGCTGCCCCAAAGGTGCTTGCCGCCGGTCGCTTCCACGGCCTTGGCTGTCACGCGAAGTTGCTCGCTGTCTCGCCGAATACTGCCCTCGACGATGAAATCTGCACCGAGCTGTCGCGCCGCCTCTCTCACATCGACAGCACGCCCCTTGAAGTAAAAACACGAATTGCTCGCGATCACCGCCAGATCGGAGAACCGACACAGCTCGGTGATGACCTCTTCGCTGAGGCTGTCGGCGAGGTCCGCCCCCGAGGGATCGCCGCCGATGTGGACGAAGGGCAACACGGCGACAGTCGGGCGCCCGATCTGAGTTTGCTGTGCCTGATCGTCTTGGGCGGACGTGCGCTCGGATTGGCGCGAGACTGCCAGAACGTAGCCGACGCCTGGAACCGTCTTGATAATGTTCCGCCCTTCATCCCCGAGGGCCAAGCGAATATCGCTCACACAACGCGCAAGCGATTCATCTGACGCAATCCCTTCCGGCCACGCCTTGGCGATCAACTCGCTTTTCGGGATGACGCAAGCCGGCCTCTCCGCGATGGCGGCCAAGACATTGAAGGACTTCGGCCGCAAGGCGATCAAACCCTGCGGATTGCGCAAAGTCTTCGCGGCCAGATCGATCTCGAACTTATCAAATCTGACAAGCACCGCAGCCTCCTCGATCCGCTTCGTTCAATCGGTTTCAAGAACTTTCAAACCGCTATCAAGACAAAGGTGCGTGACGCGCGTGATTGTGGCGCATGGAGTGGACCTTAAGCCCGCTGCTCCGATCATCCTGTTCGTGCCGAAGGAACAAGCTATGAAACGGTCTTCAATCTGCGCCTTGCTACTTTGCTTCGTTTCGTTTCCGGCTGCCGCGCAAGGCAATCAAATGTGCTCCAACTGGACAGAAGCGAAGTCTTGGCCTGTCGAACAGGATGCCGTGAACGCAGCGCCAGACAATCACCGTGTGTTGCTCGAAACCGACGATCTGCGGGTGCTCGAGGTGACCGTGCGCCCCGGCGAGCGCGAGAAAGTTCATCACCACCGCTGGCCGAGCGTCATGGTTGTTACCCAACGGCCCTCCTACAAGAATTACGATAAGGAAGGGAAAGAGATCCCGCCGGCCACTTCGGCCGCGCCCGAACTACCGATCGTTGCCCGCCTTCCGGCACAAGCGGCTCACGCCATCAATGTGCTGGACACGCTTCCCTTCAAGGCCATCCGGGTCGAATTCAAACGGCTCTGCCAGTAGCAGTGCACGTCAGCCCAGTTCGAAAAGCGGTCGGCGGCGTGCGCGCGATCTCGCGGCGCGCACGTGTGCCGGGCCAATCTGCAGCTCGTTCAATCCGCGCAGGAATATCTCAGATGCCCCTCGCTTCGGAGCTGACACTTTTCATCTACACGGCATTCAATGCCGGCAGAGTCTTCTCGTACATCCCTCAAATCTTTTGCATCTCGCG
>RXJK01000162.1:13725-25086 GCA_003963125.1 Hyphomicrobiales bacterium | reverse complement strand
CGTCGGCGATCTGCCGCTGGCGATGCTGAACGGCCTGAATACCCTGGCATGCTTGGTCGTTGTCGCTCTGACGACGTGGAAGCGGCGGCAACACAGGCTTGAAAGTTCTCGAGCAGTTTGGTCCGGTGTTTCCCACACAGGGTTACCGTCGCCCGTTGGTTCAGTGTAGGTGATGCGGCACATCCTCAACTCGGCACCGGTCGCGCCGACTTGCGAGCGGCAATGCGAGGCTCTCCCCCGCGAGCCTCGCCCTACCGCCCCTCGGGCGTGGCGAGGGGGAGGCCGAGCATCACGCGGCGCTTGAGCCAGGGGCTCGGGCGGTAGCGCGGGTCTTCGTAGAACGCGTGCAGGCGCTCCAGGATGAAAAGGATGCGGCCGGGGCCGATGCGGTCGCCCCATTCGAGCGGGCCGAAGGGATAACCGAGGCCGAGCTTGGTACCCTTGTCGATGTCGGCGGGCGTGGCGATGTTGCGCTGGGCGATGTTGCAGCCGACGTTGACGATGGCCGCCACGATGCGCTGGGCGATGAAGCCCGGGCTGTCGTTGATCACCACGGAGGACTGGCCATCGCACGAGAGCAGCGCGCGGGCGGCCTCCCGGTAGGCGGGGTCGATCGCCGGCGTCACCATCAGCGTGCGCGGGCCCTTCAGGCCGAACAGCACGTCCACGGCGACGGTGCGCTTGGCATCGAGCTTCAGGTCGTGCACGGCGGTGGTGAGGTCGTAGCCGATGGGCGTGAGCAGGATCAGCGCGTCTGATGACGGCTTGAAGCCATCCTCGAGACGGCCCGTTTCGATTTTTACGCCGGAGCCCTTCAGCACCTCGAGCAGCGGCTCCTGCAGGTCGGGGTGGTTCTTCGATGCGACGAGCGCGACGGACGACGGCAGTGCGCCCGTCGCCTTGGCGATCGCGGGCTCGATCTTCTTGCCGTCCTCGTAGCGATACCAGCCGGCGCCGGTCTTCTGGCCGAGGAGGCCGCCCGCGACGCGCTGCGCCGAGAGGTTCGAGGGCGCGTAGGCGGGCTCGCCGTAGAACAGGTTCCAGATGCTCTCCATGACGCCGTGCTGCACGTCGATGCCGACGAGATCGGCGAGCGAGAAGGGCCCGATCTTGAAGCCCGGGGCGCCGGTGAGGATGCGGTCGATCTCCGAGTGCGACGCGATGTTCTCGGACAGGATGCGCAGGCTCTCGGGCACCAGTGCGCGGCCGACGTGGTTGACGAGGAAGGCGGGGCTGTCGGTGCACAGCACGGGCTCACGCGTCATGCGGCGGCCCAGCGCCATCATGGCGTCCGTCACCCACTGCGCCGTCTTGAGGCCCGGGATGATCTCGACGAGCCGCATCAGCGGCACGGGGTTGAAGAAGTGCATGCCGCCGACGCGCTCGGGCATCTTGCAGGCGGACGCGATGGCGGTGATGGGAATGGAGGACGTGTTGGAGGCGAGGATCGTGTCGGGGCCCGCCATGGCATCGAGCTTGGCGAAGAGCGCCTGCTTGACGTCGAGGCGTTCGACGATAGCCTCGATGACGACGTTGGCCTTGGCGAGGGCTTCGAGGTTTGCCGCCACCTCGATGCGGGCGACGGCGGCTTCCGCGGCATCGGCCGGGATCTGGCCCTTCTCGACGCTGCGGGCGAGCATCTTGGCGATGTAATCGCGCGCGGCCGCGGCCGCGCCGGGCTTCTCCGAAGGCGATGACGCGCATGCCGCCCTGGGCCGACACCTGCATGATGCCGCGGCCCATGGAGCCCGTGCCGACCACGCCGACGGTGACGTCCGATTGGTTGGGATCGAATGGCATGCTGGTCGCGTCCTCCCGCGTCTCGAAGCTCTTGTGCGGAGCCGGCTCGGGCCCCGTGATTGACCCCGGAAACTAGGCCGTGCCATGGTCCGGCCGCAAGCCACCCCGCCATAATCCCAGGATGCTCCCATGCTGACCGTCGAGGAGGCCATCACCGGCCGCCGCTCCATCCGTGCGTTTCTCGACACGCCCGTGCCGCGCGAGACGATCGATCGCATCCTGACCATTGCCGGGCGGGCGCCGTCGGGATCGAACATCCAGCCGTGGAAGGTGTGGGTGCTCGAAGGCGAGGTGCGGAAGGCGCTGTCGGCCGAACTCAAGGCCCAGCACGACGCCGGCATCGAGGGCGAGTGGCCCTACGCCTATTATCCGGTGACATGGCGCGACCCGTATCTCGCGCGGCGGCGGGCGTGCGGTTTCGGGCTCTACGCGAAGGTCGGCATCGCCAAGGGCGACACGGCGGCGATGAAGGCGCAGCACGGGCGCAACTTCCTGTTCTTCGACGCGCCGGTCGGCCTGATCTTCACCATCGACGACGACATGGAAGTGGGCTCGTGGCTCGACTACGGCATGTTCCTGCAGTCGATCATGGTGGCGGCGCGCGCGTTCGGGCTCGAGACGTGTCCGCAGGCGGCTTTCGCGCCGCGGCACAAGACGATCAAGAAGCGGCTCGGCATTCCCGACAGCGAGATGGTCGTGTGCGGGATGGCGCTCGGCTACGCGGACCGGTCGAACACGGTGAACGAGTTCACGCCGGAGCGGCTGCCGCTCGGGCAGTTCGTGCACTACGTCGACGCGCTGAAGGGCGACTGAGGCGGTTCCGAGCCGCGACCGGGCAAGGCCTCGGACAAGCGCTGCGCGCTTTCCGGGGACGCAAAAGAGAGGTGGTGCAGGAGTCGGAGGCACGTGCCGAGGAAGCACACCGTCGCTCTCATCTAGTGCCTTCCCGGAGGCCGTGCGCTAGCACGGTCATCCGGGATCTTTAAGCGAGGTGGGACTCGCGACGGGAAAGATCCCGGCTCTCGCTGCGCTCGGCCGGGAAGGCAAATTTTTCCGTGCGCCATCTAGGTCCGTAGCCCTCTAGCGGGTGAGCAGGGGACGGCCCATGCGCATCATCGAGCCGGTGGCGATCTCGGGCGCGATGCGCCAGCCCTTGGGGGCGAGGACGATGATGGTCGAGCCGTGTTCGAACATGCCCATCTCGTCGCCCTTGGCGAAGTGCGCGTTGCACGGATAGGTGCGTGGCGTCGCGGTGCGGTGGAAGTCGAGGAAGCGCAGCTTGAGGCCGGCAACGAGCACGGCGGCGACAGGCACGAGCGCGATCGGCGAGCTGTCGCTTAAGCGCAGATCGATGACAGCGCGTTCGTTCTTGCAGTAGAGCCGGTCGACGCGGGCGAGTGCGGGCGGGTTCACGTTCCACACGTCGCCGGGGATGTAGTGCACGCGCTCGACGGTCGCTGCGAACGGCGCGTGGAAGCGGTGGTACATCGCGGAGGTCAGTCGCAGCGTGACGAACACACCGTCGCGGTACGATTCGGGCGTCTCGGGCACGCCCATGAGTTCCTCCAGCGTGTAGGTCGAACCCTTCACCTGCAACAGGCGCGTGCCCTCGATCTGCCCGCAGGCGACGACGATGCCGTCGCATGGGCTCACCAGCACGTTGGTGGCGGACTCGACGGGACGTGCGCTCGGCTTCAGCTCGCGCGTGAAGCAGTCGTGCAGGCTTTTGAACTCCTGCGTCCTGGCGTCCGACAGGTCGATGTCGGTGAAGGCGCGCCACAGGCCGATCGAGACGTCGCGCACGAGCGGGTTCTCGCTGCGGCTCACCCAGCCGACGAAGCGGGTGGCGGTGCGACGGGGGATGTAATTGGTCAGCGCGAAATTGAGGCCGTCGTGACCCGAAATGCGCCCGAGAAACGTCCTGACTGTCATGATCCGTTACAATTCCCCTCGTAAAGCAGTGCGCATGGACTCGCGATATCTGACCTACACGCTGACGACAATGGGCCTCACCGCCACGGCGGCGGGCCTCGTGAAACTCAAGACGCGGCTGGAGCTGTCGCGCGCCAAGCATCCCTCGCTGGCAGGGCATGCGAAGTGGTCGCGGCGCATCGCCAAGCTCGTGCCCTATTACGAGTATCCCGAGCCGCGCTTCTTCGACGTGGACGGGGCGCCGGCCGACATCGCGGCCAAGCGCCGGGCCGGGTTCAACCGGCTTTCGGCGCTCTACGCCGAGCGGTCGCCCAAAACGCAAGCGCTGACCGAGCAGGCGCGCGAGGGCATCTCGGACCTGCAGTTCACGGACCTCTACCGGGTGCCGTTCCAGTTCAGCCGGACTGTTTCGCGGCACTTGGGGAGCGGCTCGTTCGCGGCGAGCACGTCCGGCGTGACCGTGACCGACCTCGACGGCAACGTCGCCTACGACCTGACGGGCTCCTACGGCGTCAACGTGTTCGGCAACGACTTTTATAAAGAGTGCATGGCGGAAGGCTGCCGTGCGGCCGAACCGCTCGGGGCCATGCTCGGCGCCTATCATCCCTCCGTCGCCCGCAACGTCGCCGCCATCCGGGAGCTGTCGGGGCTCGACGAAGTCTCGTTCCACATGTCCGGTACGGAAGCCGTGATGCAGGCGGTGCGGCTTGCCCGCTACCACACCAAGCGGCGGTACGTTGTCCGCTTCACGGGGGCCTATCACGGCTGGTGGGGCGACGTGCAGCCGGGCGTCGGCAATCCGATCGCGGCGCGCGACACCTATACGCTCGCCGAGATGTCGGAGAAGACGCTGCGCGTGCTGCGCTCGCGCCGCGATATCGCGTGCGTGCTCGTCAACCCGATCCAGATCCTGCACCCGAACGGCTCGCCGCCGGGCGATTCGGCGCTGGTCGACGGCGCGACGCGGCGCGACGCGAGCCGGGCCGCCTATACCGAATGGCTGAAGGCGCTGCGCGAGGTTTGCACGGAGCGCGGCATCGTGCTGATCTTCGACGAGATCATCGTCGGCTTCCGCATCGCGCGGGCCGGTGCGCAGGAATACTTCGGCGTCAAGGCCGACATGGTGACGTGGGGCAAGACGATCGCCGGCGGCATGCCGGTCGGCGTCGTCGCCGGTCGCCGCGACCTGATGCGCCGCTACCGCGACGACGCGCCTGCGGACGTTTGCCTCGCACGCGGCACGTTCAACTCGCACCCCTACGTGATGGCGTCGATGGACGCCTTCTTCACGCGCTTCGACAAGCCGGAGATGCGGGCACTCTACGACGGCATCGACGAGCGGTGGAACGCGCGCGCGAGGGCCTTCAACCAGCGGCTCAAGGCCGAGGGCATTCCGCTCGAGGTGGCGAACCTCGGCTCGATCTGGGCGGTGTGCCACACGATCAAGAGCCGGTACCACTGGATGCTTCAGTTCTATCTGCGCTCGGAGGGCCTGGCACTCGCCTGGACCGGCAGCGGGCGGCTGATCTTCAGCCTCAACTACACGGACGCCGATTTCGCCGCCGTGACGGACCGCTTCGTCGCCGCGTGCAAAGCCATGCAGGCCGACGGCTGGTGGTGGCAGAACCCCGACCCCGCCGCGCCGCCCATCAAGCGGCAAGTGCTGCGCGAGATGCTGCGCAAGAAGCTCGGCCTCGCCGTCTGAGGGTTTCGAGGCCTTCCCCTCATTGTCATGCTCGGACTTGTTTCGAGCAACCAGGGTGAAGCATCGCGCGCCGCGTGAAGCTTTTGCACCCATCCCGGCCGATGGCTGGGCCCTCGGGACAAGCCCGAGGGCGACAGCGGGAGCGACATCTCCGCTCACCGCCAGGACCTGAAGTGGCGTGAACCGCCGCCTTCGCGGGGGTGACGTTGGTGGGTGACCACCGGGTCGCGTCATCCATCATGCCCGCGTAGACGGGCATCGACGCCAAGTGAGCCCATGGTCGCGACGCTTCTGCGCTGGACCAGATAGAAAGCAAGCGAGAGCCCAAAAGCAAAAGGGCTGCCGGTGGGCAGCCCTTTCGGGATTGGCAGGTGCGGCGAGGATCAGCGGCCGGCGATGGCGGGTTCCTCGTCCTCTTCGGGGTCGTGCTCGCCCGTGACGTGGTGCATCGGGTCGATGAGCTCGCCCTTCATGAGGTAGTAGGGCGCCTTGTAGTAGAGCGAGATGTCATGGAAGGGGTCCGTGACGATCTTCGTGAACCAGACGATGCCGGTCTCGATGTCCTTGATGAAGAACAGCTGGACGGTGCGGAAGATCAGGCCGCCGATGCCGATCACGATCCACATCACGGCGATGTTGTTGAACAGCTCCGTGTAGTTCGTGTGGGGCTCGAACAACCCGAACAGCGAGGGATCGAAGTAGAGGGCGAAGGGCGACACGGCCCACAGCGTCATCAGCACGACCTTGCGCTGCAGGTTGTAGCCGATCTTGATGTCTTCCTTGTGCTCGTGAGTGGCCTTGTTGACCTCGTCATAGTCCCGCGGCTCGAAGAAGAAGTGGCCGATCTGACGGCTCGTCATGCCGACGAGCCAGGCGAGCAGCACGGCCGCAACCGGGTTCTTGAAGACCAGGATGTAGGCGCACACGAAGCTGCAGGCGCTCAGGAGGTGCAGAGCCTGGTTGATACGGCTGTGATGATAAAAGCGGTGGTCGTCCCAACGCTGCACCCTCAAGGCTTCGAGAAATCCCTGCATGGGCGGGGCCTTTCCATTCTGGTTGAAGTTGAACACCTGGAGCGACACGCTCCCACACTCTTTTCATTACCAGCGCTTTGATGCGCTTGTCTCAGGTCGTTTCAGCTCTTGGCGTGCTTGCCGAAGCGAATGACGGAAAAATGGCCCAGGGGTGGCATCGGCAGACGGTCGATCAGGTGCATGCCGTAGCGGGAGGTGTTGAGCCACTCCTCGAAACGCTCCCAGGGGAATTCCGAACGCCAGCCGAGCTTTTTCACCACGGGCTGGATCATGTGCTCCACCGCGAGACGGGCGCCCTTGTCCGCGCCGATGCGGTTCAGAAGGATGATCTCGCCGCCGGGCTTCAGCACGCGGGCGAACTCCTCCAGCGCGACGAGGGGATGGGGGACGGTGTTGACCAGCAATTGGGCCGATACGACGTCGAAAGAATTGTCCGGGAATTCGAGCTTCTCGCAGTCCATCACGGCGAGGCCCTCAACGTGGGTGAGGCCCTGCTCGCGGACGCGCTCGCGGGCCTTGGCCAGCATCTTCTCCGACAGGTCGATGCCGAACACGCGCGAGGTCGGCTTGTAGTAGGAGAGCGAGATGCCCGTACCTACGCCAGCCTCCAGGATGCGCCCGCCGACCCGCTCACCGGCGGCGACCGCCGCGCGACGGCCCTGCTCGAACACGGATCCGAAAACGAGATCATAGATCGGCGCCCAACGGGCATAGGTTTTCGAAACCGAAGAGTTGGTCCACTCGGATGTCGCCACGGTAGGGTTTCCAGGTTCGAGATTGGTTTTGAGGGAGGGACGCAGGAACCGGCATTTTGCCAATTCGATTGCGGGCTTGTTACATAATCATGTCAGGTGACATTTTGATGTCGCGATCCGGCAAAACCGCGCGCGAAAATCTTCGCGCTCCGGCGTGATGACGCGGCGGCCACGCGCTCGGCGAGGCCGAGAAACTGGCGCGTGCTCGATTCCCAGGAATGCGCGAGGGCGAATGTGCGGCACTGCGCCCGATCGATCTCGAGGGCATCGAGGCAAGCCTGGCGCAGATTCTCGTTGAGCGCGCCGACCGGCGCGTTGCCGAGGACGTCGCGCGGGCCCGTGACGGGGAAGGCTGCGACCGGCAGGCCACTCGCCAGGGCTTCGAGCTGGACGATGCCGAAGGTGTCGGTTCGGCTCGGGAAGACGAAGACGTCGGCGGCGGCGAGATGGGCGGCGAGCGTCTCGCCGGCAAGGAGCCCGAGGAACTTCGCTTCCGGATACTTGCGGCGCAACTCCGCCTCCTGGGGGCCGTGGCCGATGACCACCTTGCTGCCCGGCAAGTCGAGCGAGAGGAAGGCGTCGAGGTTCTTCTCGACTGCGAGGCGGCCGAGGCTGACGAAGATCGGGCGCGGGAGGCCGAGGTCGATGGCGCGGTCGGGCCGGAACAGCTCGGTGTCGACGCCGCGGGTCCAGAAGGCGAGGTTGCGGAAGCCGTGGCCGCGCAGCTCACTCATGAGGGAGGGGGTCGCAACGGTCGTCGCCAGCGCCGCGCCATGGAAGCGGCGGAGGACGGCGTAGCTCCACGATTCGGGGATCGGCGCGCGGGCGCGGATGTACTCGGGAAACTTGGTCGTGAAGCTTGTGTTGAAGGGCAGGCCGTGGCGGCGGCAGTAGCGACGCACGGACAGGCCGATGGGGCCTTCGGTGGCAATGTGCACGGCGTCGGGAGCGATCGCCTCGATACGGCGGGCGATCTCTTTCTGGCTCGGCAGGGCGATGCGCAGATCGGGGTAGGTCGGCAGCGGCCAGGTGCGGAAGCCTTCCGGCGTCACGAACTCGACCGTGTGGCCCATGCCGCGGGCGCACGCGGCCAGCGACTGCAGCGTCCGCACAACGCCGTTCACCTGCGGCGCCCAGGCGTCCGTTGCGATCAAAACCCGCATCAATGCCCTCATTCTCGAAGCGTAGGGAGGCAAAGCTTTGGGAGGCGACGCTCAGGTCATCTGCCAACGCGCCGGATGCGGATCCGGTGCGGGCTTCTCCTGTTCAGCCCCTCATGTGCAACCACTCATGGCGATGCCATGTCTCAGTCGTGTGACAGGCCGCCAAATGTTGTGGATGTGGTGCCGGGACGGCGCAGGGCGCGATGGCCGCGCCCCTGCAAAATCAGGCGCCGGCGCCTTCGCGATGCATCTGCTCGACGAGGTCGGGAGCGGCGAGCGCCTTCACCGGAACCGTCTGACGCCAGCGCACGATCTCGAATCGGCCGTCCTCGTGCTCGAGGAGCGCGGTGCAGCTTTCGACCCAGTCGCCGCAGTTGAGATAGTGGATGTCGTCGATGCGGCGATCGGAGGCGTGATGGATGTGGCCGCAGATCACGCCATAGGCGCCGCTGCGCTTGGCTTCGGCGGAGACGGCATCCTCGAAGGCGCCGATGAAATTGACGGCGCTCTTCACGCTGTACTTGAGATAGGCCGAGAGGGACCAGTAGCCGAGGCCCAAGTGCTTGCGCACCCAGTTCAGCGGATTGTTGAGCCAGAGCGCGAACTCGTAGCCGCGGTCGCCGAGGAAGGCGAGCCACTTGGCGGAGCGGATGACGACGTCGAACTCGTCGCCGTGCGTGACGAGATAATCCTTGCCGTCGGCCGTGCGATGGATGGTGTTGCGCAGCACCTCGATGCCACCGAAGTGCATGCCGATGAAGGAGCGCAGGCTCTCGTCGTGATTGCCCGGGATGAACACCAGCCGGTTGCCGCGACGGACGCGGCGCAGGAGCTTCTGGATGACGTCGTTATGGGCCTGGGGCCAATGCGGCCCGCGGCGCACTTTCCAGAAATCGATGATGTCGCCGACAAGGTAAATCGTATCGGCGTCGTGGTGCTTGAGGAAATCAAGCAGCGAGTCTGCCTGCGACGTCCGCGTACCGAGATGGACGTCGGAGATGAATATCGTCCGGCAGCGGCGGGGCGCCGAGAACGAGCTTTTCATGGTGTGGGTCGCGTTCATGGGGCGGAATACGCACGAGTCTTGTTTCATGCGTGTGACGCGACACGCGGGCGCGTCTTACGGCGCATGCAGCGTGTTGTGGATATCGCGGACGGAGGGCCGGACCGCATCCTCCGAAGGCATTCACAACACTGTCACGAAGGGTCTTTAGCCAAAGGGCTCGGCATGCTTTCGACACGACTTTTTGGGCGTTTCGTCTCCCGAGCGGATTGACACTCGAGACGCGCGCATCGTCATTCTTGTCTCGGCAGGCCTGGTCCAACGGCGCGGCATGGCGCGCAACGTGCTATGGCCTTGCGCAGCGAACAGGGAACGACAATGCAGCTCACGATCGAAGAAATCCCCGGCGGTATCACCAAGGCCGTGCTCGACGGCCGCATGGACATCGAAGGCGCGGGCGCCGTCGATATGCGCCTCAACGTCATCTCGGGCACGGCGGCCAAGCTGCTGATCGACCTCAGCAAGGTGTCCTTCCTGGCGTCGATGGGCCTGCGCACGCTGATGACGAGCGCGCGCTCCATCAAGTCCAAGGGCCGCAAGATGGCGCTGGCTGCCCCGCAGCCCAACATCGAGAAGGTGCTGCGCTCGAGCGGCATCGACGAGGTCGTCGAGATCTATCCCACGGTCGACGCGGCGGTCGCGGCGCTGTCGAAGTGACGGACGCCGCCCTGAGCGACCTCCAGACATTGCGCATCGCGGTGCCCGACCTCCTGGGCGAGGTCGACGCCGCGGTGGCGCGGGCGGACGCGTTCGCGGCTCAGGCGGGCCTCGACGAGGATCGCCGCTACGCGCTGCAGGTGTGCATCGAGGAGGCGCTCGCCAACCTGATCATGCACGGGGTGGCAGGCCCCGGGGGCAAGCAGATCGTCGTGACGCTCACGGCCTCCCCCCCGCCCGTCGCGCTGCAGATCACCGATACGTGCATGCCCTTCGACGTGACAGCGGTGCCGCCACCGACCGCGGGCAGCGACCAGGCGCCGGGCGGCCGCGGCATCGCGCTGATGCGTGCTTTTTCAAAGCACATGCGCTATTCCAGTGAGGGCGGCCGGAACCTTCTGGACATCGGCATTTGAACGGACTGCGGGACAAGCTTCTCTTCTGGCGTTCCGGCGACAGTGGCGGCGAACCTCCTTCCCAGGCGGAGGGGGACGATGCCCTGCGCATCCGGCGCATCACGGCCTTATCGAGCCTGTCCGACGTGGCGATCGGCAAGATCCTGCACGTCAGCCAGGCCGTGACCTATCCGCTCGAAGCCCGCATCGTGCACCAGGGCGACCTCAGCTACGACGCCATCATCCTGCTCGAGGGCGAGGTCGGCATCTTCAACGAGAACGCACACGGGGAAACCCTGCTCGCCCGGACGAAGGCCCCTGCCCTCCTTGGCGAGATCGGCGCGCTGGCGCAACTGCCGCGGACGGCGACCATCATCGCCGGCGAAGGTGTTCGGGCCTTGCGGGTGCCGCGGGCAGCGCTCCTCGAAGCGGCGCAGGAAAGCCCGCAAATCCTTGTTTCGGTGATCGGTCGGCTCGGCCAGCACATCCAGAGCGTGAATGGCGCGCTGGGGCTCTACGCCGGCAGCCTCGCCTCGCTGGAGCGAGAGGACTTCGACCCCGAGACGCTGCTGGCGGATCTCAATAACCCCTCGGAAGCGTTGAGAGATTTCGGGACGGCTTTCCAGCGCCTCGCACGCCACATCAAGGCCGAGCGGCGCACGCGCAAAGACATGGCAAGCGCCGCCCTGATCCAGCAGGCGATGCTCCCGCAGTCCCTCGAAGGGGTAGACCGGAAGGGGCGGGCGCGGGTCAGCGGGCACATGCGGCCGGCCCGGGACGTGGGCGGCGATTTCTACGACGCGTTCATGCTCGACGAGGACCGGCTTGCCCTGATGATCGGGGACGTCTGCGGCAAG
>RXJK01000162.1:12144-13675 GCA_003963125.1 Hyphomicrobiales bacterium | reverse complement strand
CATGTCGTTCTCGATGACGGCACTGCGGCTCGTCGCCAAGCAGGAGCACGACGTCGGGGCGGTCGCCCGGCGGGCCAACGAACTGCTGTTCGAGCAGAACGCGACCTCCATGTTCTCGACCGTGTTCTACGGGGTCTTGAACCTGGCAACCGGCCGTTTCGACTACACGAACTGCGGCCACAACCCGCCCCTGATCGCGCGGGCCGACGGCAGCGTGACGACGCTCGTCTCCGGCGGCACGCCGCTCGGCATCCTGCCCGAGCGCAAGGTACGGACGCAGGCCGAAACGCTGGGCCCGGGCGATACGCTTCTGCTGTTCACGGATGGCGTCACCGAGAGCCCGGATGCCGCCGGGACGGAGTACGGGGAGGAGCGGCTGCCCGCGACCCTGCTCCGCGCGATCTCCGACAAGGCCCCCGACATCCCGCGCTTCATCGCCGAGGACGTGCTCGCCTTTTCCAAGGGCGTCGACCAGTTCGACGACATCACGTGCCTGTCGGTGTCTATGCAGCGGGCCTGACCGCCTCCCCGCCCCGGCCGCCTTTCTGTCCAAACATCAATCAGTTGCAGAGACACAAATTCTCGAACGGGAGCGAAGTATTGCGTGCGGGCACCACCGGGACGGGAATGGTGGTTAAGCGGCCGCGCCCGTTAATCTGTCGGGCCATTCCCCCCTTCCATGTTTGCAGCAACGCCACATAGAGTGTGACGGACACGTATCAGGTTGGCTCAGCGGCCGCCGGCCGACGCGTGATCGACAGGAAATTGTTCAAGCGTACCCGCCGATTACGAAGGGCGTCGAGTTATGGTTTGGCTGAGGCTCCTGCCACTGGTGATCGTGGCAGCCGTAGCGGTATCTCCCGCGCACGGTGAGACGCTGCGTGACGCCGTGGAACGCGCCGTACGGACCAACCCCGCCATCGATGCCGTGCTCGCCAACAAGCGTGCCACCGAATACGAGTTGCGCCAGTCGGAAGGCCGGCGCATGCCGCGCCTCGACCTCGACGCCGACATGGGCGGCGAGCGCATCGACCGGCCTGGCGGCTTCACGTCCGACGTCAACAACCGCTGGCGCACGCGCCGGGAAGTCGGGCTGACGCTGAACCAGGTCGTGTTCGACGGCTGGGAGCGCGTCAACGACATCTATCGCAACACCGCCCGGGTGAATGCCGCGGCCATGCGCACGCTCGCGCGCAGCGAGATCGTGGCGCTCGACGCGGTCGAGGCCTACATCGACGTGCGGCGGCACCAGCGCGTCATCGCGCTGGCGCAGGAGAGCCTCGCGGTGCACCGCCGCTTCCTGGCGCGCGTCAAGGAGCAGGAGCAGGCCGGCAAGGTGCCGCGCAGCGACGTGATCCAGGTCGAAGAGCGGGTCGCCTCGACAGAAGCCGCCATCGAGCGCATCCGGCAGTCGCTGCTGGAAGCGGAAGCGAAGTTCCTGCGCGTCGTCGGCAACCGGCCGAAGAACCTGCAGGCCGCGGGCTATCCGCCGGGCGTGCCGGCGTCGCGGCGCGAGGCGGTCGACAACGGC
>RXJK01000162.1:0-12094 GCA_003963125.1 Hyphomicrobiales bacterium | reverse complement strand
CCCGCTGATCGCCGCGGCCAAGGCCGACGTGGATGTGGCCCGGCTCGCCTTCGAGCAGTCCAAGAGCACGCTTTACCCAACCGTCGCCATCGAGGTGAACGGGCTGACGGGGGCCGATCTCGCCGGCACGCCCGGTCGCGACAACGAGGTGAGCGCCCGGGTGGTGCTCAAGTGGAACCTGTTCGACGGCTACATCACGCGGCACCGCCAGCTCGAATTCGCCGAGCGGCTGGCGCAGGCCAGCGCCGAGCGGGACGAGCGGGCACGGCTCGTGCAGGAAGAGATCGAGCGGGCGACAGCGGCCTATTACGCCGGGGGCCTCAGGCTCACCCCGCTGCGCAAACAGCTCGGGCACTCGCGCAGCGTTGTCGCCGCCTATGAGACGGAATACGGACTGTCCAAGCGCAGCCTTCTGGAACTGCTCAACGCCGAGAACGCGCGGCTCAACACGGCCATGGATCTCGCCAACAGCGAAGCCCTTCACGTTTTCAGCGCCTACCGTATTCTTGGCGCAATGGGCGGCATACTCAATGTCCTTGGCATTCCTCCGCCGGCCTCCGGAGAGCTGAGCAGCTTCCGGTAACGGCTGCGAATGGGGGCGGCATCGGGGCGAGCGGGCGCGGCGATTTCAATGCAGGACAAGCCAAGAAGCTGGTTGCGCCAGATCGTCCGCAGGGCCGCCGCGACACCGGAAACGACCGATCCCCTGCTCGCCTGCCTCGCGACCCTCGTGCGCGCCTCCGGCAACCTGTTCTCGCAGGAGGCCGCGCTCGCCGGCTTGCCGCTGGTGCCGGGCGAGCACCTCTCCGCCCGCCTCTTTCCGCGCGCGGCGGCGCAGTATGGGCTGAAGGCGGAACTCGTGGCCCGCAAGCCGTCCGAAGTGCCGGCGCTGGTGGTGCCCTTTATCGTGCTCCTCGCCGACGGCGGGGCGGCGCTGGTGCAGGCCCTCGACACTGCGGGCGGGCGGGCGACGATCGTGCTGCCGGGGTTGTCCAAGCAGACCCGCACCGTGCGCCTCGCCGATCTCGACGCGCAGGCGACGGGGGAAGTTCTCCTGGTGGCGCGGGACGAGGCTCTGGTCGACAGCGCCTCGGCCGCCCGAGCCGGCGCGCAGAGCCACTGGTTCTGGAGCGGCATGGCGCGGCTGTGGCCCTCCTGGCTGCAGGTCGGCATCGCGGCATTCCTGATCAACGTGCTGAGCCTCGCGGTGCCCATCTTCGTGATGAGCGTCTACGACCGCGTGATCCCGAACCAGAGCCAGCCGACGCTGTGGGCGCTGACGGCCGGCGTGCTCATCGCCCTCGTGTTCGATCTTCTGCTGAAGCAATTGCGCGCGGGCGTGCTCGACCAGGCGGGCGGGCAGATCGACATGGCGGCCTTCGCGCGGCTCTTCCGGCAAGCGCTCGCCCTGCCGATGGCCGAGCGGCAGCAGGCGCCGGGCGCTCTCGCCAGCCAGATCCGCGAGTTCGAAACGGTGCGCGAGTTCTTCGCTTCGTCGTCGATCGTCGCCGTGACGGATCTCCTGTTCGTCGGGGTGATCGTCGCCGTGATGTTCTCCCTCGTCGGGCCCGTGACGTGGATCGTGGTCGCGGCGCTGCCGGTGGTGCTGCTCCTGACGCTGATGCTGCAATGGCCGCTGGCCCGTGCGGTCCGGACCTCGCAGGCGCAGTCGAGCCGGCGGCAGGTGGTGCTGATCGAATCGCTGAGCGCCATCGAGACGGTGAAGGCCGCGGGCGCCGAGAGCATCATGCAGCGGCGCTTCGAGGATGCGGTCGCCGCCACCCTGCGGGCCTCGCTGTGGACGCGCTTCTGGTCGCAGCTCAACATCAACATGATCGGCCTGATCCAGCAGATGGTGAGCGTTGCCATCGTGGTGTGGGGCGTTTTCCTCGCCATCGACGGGCAAATCACCGTGGGCGGCATCATCGCGGCCAGCATGCTGGCGGGCCGCGTGCTCGCGCCGCTTGGCAGCATCGCCATGCTGCTGACGCGGGCGCAGGCGGCGCTGTCCTCCATGGGCGGGCTCAATGCGCTGATGCGCAAGCCGGCGGAGAACGCCGGCGTGCACTCGGGCGCCGGCATCGAGGACGCGAGCCTGGAGTTCCGCGGCGTCACGTTCACCTATCCCGATGCGCCATCCCCGGCGCTGTCCAATGTCAGCTTCAGGATCGCACCCGGCGAGCGGATCGGCGTGATCGGCCGGGTCGGCTCCGGCAAGACGACGCTCGGCAAGCTCGCGGACGGCCTGTGGGCGCCCGACGCCGGCACCATCCTCGTCGGCGGGCGCGAGATCCGCAGCGTGGAGGCGGCGGAACTGAGGGCGCACGTCGGGCTCGTCACGCAGGACATCGAGCTCTTTTCCGGCACGGTCTACGACAACATCGTGGTCGGGGCGCGGGATCTCTCCGAGGAGGCCGTGGTCGAAGCCTGCACGCTGTCGGGCGTGAACGACTTCGCGAGCCGCAATCCGATGGGCCTCAAGATGCCCGCGGGCGAACGCGGACGCGCGCTGTCGGGCGGACAGCGCCAGGCGGTGGCGCTGGCGCGGGCCATCGTGCGCGCGCCGAAGCTCCTGTTCCTCGACGAACCCTCGAGCGCGCTCGACAACGCCAGCGAGGCCGATCTCGTGCGGCGCCTGCGCGAATGGGCCGAGCAGACGGGCGCGACGCTCGTCGTCAGCTCGCAGCGGATGGCGATGCTCGAATTGTGCGACCGGCTGATCGTGCTCGACCAGGGACGCGTGGTGGCGGACGGCGCCAAGGGCGACGTGCTGCGCCTCCTCTCCGGCCGCGCGGCGACGCCGGCGGCACAGGCACAAGGCTGAGGGCTGGCGATGGTCACGCGGGTCGAGATGTCCTACGCCGGCAACCTGCAGGGTGCGCTCGAGCACTCGGCCCGGCGCACGGCGTGGATGTCGCTTTGCGTCGTTTCGGGGTTGCTCGGCTCGGCGTTCCTGTGGGCGAGCCTCGCCAAGATCGAGGAAGTGACGAGCGGCGTCGGCAAGGTGGTGCCGGCGCAGCAACTCCAGGTGGCGCAGTCGCTCGAAGGCGGCATCGTGCGCGAGCTTTCCGTGCGCGAGGGCGACCGGGTCGACCAGGACCAGGTGCTCATGCGCATCGACGACACGGGCTTCGCCTCGCGCCTCGGCGAGTTGATCCAGCGGCGCGCGGCGCTCGTCGCCGAACTGACACGCCTCAAGGCCGAAGCCGCAGGCGAGACGGACGTCACCTTCCCGGCCGATCTCACGGCCGCCGCCCCCACCGCTGTGGAGAGCGAACGCGCGGCCTTCCGCGTGCGGCGGGAAAAGCTCAAACAGGAAAAGCAGGTGCTCGAGGCGCAGCTCGCCCAGCGCCTGCAGGAGCGCGAGGAACTCGAAGCGCGCGCCACCAAGCTCGACGCGCAGATCGCGCCGCTGCAGCGGGAACTCGATCTGAACAAGCGGCTGAGGGGCAACGTGTCCGAGGTCGACATCCTGCGCCTCGAACGGCAGCTCGCGGAACTCGTCGGAGATCGCAAGATCGTGGCGGCCAGCCTGCCGCGCGTCGAGGCCGCGGCGGCAGAGGCGCGCACCCGCGTCGCCTCGGCCGAGAGCGGGTTCGCTGCCCAGGTCGGGGAGAAGACGGCCGCCGTTCAGAGCGACCTCGCCGTGATCGAAGAGACGCTGAAGGCCGCCCAGGACAAGGTGGTGCGCACGGCCGTGCGCTCGCCCGTGCGCGGCGTCGTCAACAAGCTCGCCGTGACGACGCTCGGCGCCGTGGTGCAGCCCGGCCAGGCGCTGGCCGAGATCGTGCCGATCGACGAAGCCCTGCTCGTCGAGGCGCGCGTGCGGCCCAAGGACGTGGCCTTCGTGCACGCCGGGCAGCGGGCGACCGTCAAGCTCAGCGCCTACGACTACATGATCTACGGCTCGCTCGAAGGGACGGTCGAGCGGGTCAGCCCCGACACCATCAAGGACGAGAAGGGGGAGCCCTTCTACCAGGTGATGGTCCGGACCCTGAAGACCCACCTCGGCTCGGAGCGCAGCGCCCTCCCCATCATCCCGGGGCTCGTGGCCACGGTCGATATTCAGACCGGCAGCAAGACCGTGCTAAGCTATATCGCCAAGCCGATCCTGCGGGCCCGCTACGAGGCGTTCCGGGAGCGGTGATGGCGCGGTCCCCCTTCCCGACCCCGCATGACTTGAGAGGCTGATTTTCATGGCGATCCCCAACGGCTCCGCGCATTCCGGCGGGGCGACCTCGGTGACCCACGGGGACCACGGCGGCGCGCTCTATCTCGACGCGGCCGACGGCGCGCTGAGCCTGACGCTGCCGGATGCCGCCCTGATGTTCCGCGGCGCGTTCGCCCGCTCGGGGCCGGACCTGTCGATCACCGGGCCCGAGGGCAACTCGGTCGTCATCACCAACTATTTCGCGCACGAGCACGGCCCGACCCTCCTGTCGCCCGAGGGGGCCATGCTCGCCCCGGACCTCGTCGCGCAGCTCGCCGGCCCGCGCTTTCCCGGCGTCTATGCCCAGCAGGGGCCGGCGGCGCAGGCGGCACCCATCGGCCAGGTCGAAGCCACCGGCGGGACGGCGACCATCGTGCACGCCGACGGCTCGCGGACGGCGGCCGCGGTCGGCACGCCCGTCTTCCAGGGCGACGTGGTCGAGACGGGCGGCGACGGACGGCTCTCCATCACCTTCGCCGACAAGACCAACATCTCGCTCGGCGAGGGCGCGCGTATCGTGCTCGACAAGTTCGTGTACGATCCGGGCAGCGCCGGGCAGAACTCGCTGCTGTTCAACCTGGTGCAGGGCGCGTTCGTGTTCGTCGCGGGCTACGTGGCGCCGACCGGCGACATGAAGATCCAGACGCCCGTCGCCACCATGGGCATCCGCGGCACCACGGGTGTCGTGCGCGCCGACGTGCAGGACGGCACGTCCTACTTCACGCTGAAGCCCGATCCGCCGGGCAAGCTCGGCGAACCCGGCGGCAACGTCGGCGCCTTCGACGTGTTCGCGCGGCTCAACGGCGTGCTGATCAAGGAGGTGCGGGTGCCCGACCAGCTTCTGGTCGTGCGCAACGCCGCCGGGCAGTTCCAGGACCTGCCGCAGATCGGCTCCAACGAGGCCGCGTTCCAGCAGGAGATCCTGAATTTCGCGTTCGCCTCGCATCAGCAGATGCTGCTACGCACCGACAACGGGCAGTCGCCTGTCGACGGGCAGCCGGGCCCGCCCAACCCCAACAACCGCGGCGACGTGCCCGGGGATGTCCAGCACGCGGGCCTCACGCCCGGCGGCGACAAGCCCGTATTCTTTCATGACCCGCTGTCCGTCGACCTGATCAAGCAGACCGATCCCCTCGGCAACGAGGAAGGCAAAGGCGGCACGCAGACGGGCGATACGTCGACCAACGGCGCCTCGCAATCGGCCCTGGTGCTGGCGCCGCCGCCGGCCTTCACGAGCCAGCCGATCGCGGTGGCGTTCTTCCAGCAGCCGGACGTGCCGGGCATCCATGCGACGCTGCCCTACGGCTTCACGAGCAGCGCCAACCTGCCCGTGTCGGTGAAATCGACGGTCGTGACGGTGTCGGCCGTGAGCTTCCCCGTGGGGGACGCGCCCGCGCAGCCCTTCACGCTGACACCTGAGCAGACGCAGGCCTTCACCAAGGCCTTCAATGCCGAGACCGGCCACTTCGACCTCGCAATCGACACGAGCTTCCTGGCAGAAGGCCAGCAGGTGGTCGTGACCGTGACGGTGACGATCCAGGATTCGCGCGGGGTGACCGCGACGCAGACGGAAGCCTTCTCGATCGTCGGCACCAACGACGCCCCGACGCTGGCCCCGACGCAGATCCACCTGCAGGACACGGCGGCCGCCGATACTTTCCAGCCCGTCACCGGCGCGCTCGAAGGCCATGACGCCGACAACGGCGCGCATCTCACCTACGCCATCGCCGGGGCGACGTCGTACGAGGGCGTGACGCGGACGACGACGGCCTACGGCACGCTGACGGTGCTCGCCGACGGCAGCTACACGTTCACGCCCAACAGCGCGGCCATCAATGCGCTGGGCGACGGCGCGCATGTCTCCCTGCCCATCGCCATCACGGTCTCGGACGGCATTGCGGCGCCCGTGCAGTCGACCCTCACCATCAACATCGACGGCGCCAACGACGCGCCGACCCTCGATGCCGTGAAGATCCACTTCCAGGATACGTCGGCGCCCGACACCTTCCAGCCGGTGACGGGCACGCTGCAGGGGCACGACGCCGACGCCAACGCGCACCTGACCTACGCCATCGCCGGGGAAACCTCGTACGAAGGCACGACGCGGACGACGACGGCCTACGGCGAGCTGACGGTGCTCTCCGACGGCAGCTACACGTTCACGCCCAACAGCGCGGCGATCAATGCGCTGGGCGAAGGGGCGCATATCTCCGTTCCCATCACCGTCACGGTCTCCGACGGCATCGCCGCGCCCGTGCAGTCGACCCTCACCATCGAGATCGACGGCGTCAACGACGTGCCGGTGATCACGGCCGGGCACGGCAGCGTCACGCCCCTCACCTACACCGGCAGCGCAGATCTCGTCGGCGACAACACGCTCGCGCTGACGACGCACCCCGAGAGCGGCGGTTATGCCGGCGCGATCTGGCAGGCCGTGGACCTGTCGCAGAACGCGCAGTGGACGGTGAAGCTCTATTTCGGGCCGGGCGGCGGCTTCGAGGGGCTGAAAAGCGCGGACGGCATCGCCTTCGCCTTCCAGGCACAGGGCAACGCGGCGCTCGGCGGGGGCGGCGGCGGCATGGGCGTCGATGGCATCCCCGGCGCCATCGGCGTCAAGTTCGATACGTATCCCTTCAACCCCGGCGACGGCGAAAGCGACATCGCCAACAACTTCGCCAAGTTCTTCGCGCAGGGCGACATCTCGGGCGCGGGGTTCGACGCGACGAAGCAGTTGCTGCCGCTCCTGTCGGACGGCCAGTACCACGACGTGCACATCGACTGGAACGCCACGACACACACGCTGACCTACTCGATCGACGGCTACACCGGTTCACTGCAGCGGGACATCGTGGGCCTGGACTTCGGCGGCAACAGTCTCGTCTACGCGGGCTTCACGGGCGGTGGCGGCGCGGCGCACGCCTTGGAGGCGATCCAGCTCGAGAGCACCTCGAACGGGACGTCGGGCCTGATCGCGGAGCGGCCCTACACCAGCAACTCGTCGGAACTGCGCGTCGTCTCCGGCTCGTTCACGTTCTCGGACGCGGAAGTGGGCGACGGGCACACGCTTTCCGTCGTGCCGCCGCAGGGGGACACCTACGGATCGTTCCAGGCGACCCTCGTCAGCGACGGGGCGGGCCACGGGACGGTGAACTGGACCTACACGGTGCAGGAGGCCGCGCTCGATCCGCTGAAAGACAACGACATCGTCAAGGAGACCTTCAAGATCGTCATCGGCGACGGCCGGGGCACCTCCTCGCAGGACGTCGACATCACCCTCTCGGGTGCCACGCACGAGGGCGAATCGGAAGACTTCGCCAGCCCGCCGGTCATTGTTGCCGACGATCAACCGCTCAGCCAGGCGATCGTGGGGAGTTCAGGGGACGAGGTGATCGCCCTCACCCTCAACAGCGGCGACAGCTTCGTGCAGCAGGTCGACGGACGCGGGGGGACCAACGCGCTGCACCTCCTCGGCAACCTCGAGACGGTCGACCTCACGCAACTCGCCTCGGGCCAGCTCCAGAACATCCAGGAGATCGACCTGACGCAGGGGACCGCGCAGACGCTGAAGCTGTCCCTCGACCAGGTGCTCCAGCTCAACACGAGCGCGGACGCGAACCTGCTGCAGGCCGTGGCCGACTACAATTCGGCGCAACCGGCCGACAAGCAGATCGCGGTCTCGCAGAACCACCTTCTGGTCGTCGATGGCGATCACGGAGCCGGCGAGGTGGCGGTGTCCGATACGCTCAGCATCGTCGATGCCACGGCGAATGCGCAGTCCGGGAGCTGGGTCTACGCCGGCACCGTCACCAGCGCGACGCTGTCGGCGGGGGCGAGCGAGCACGACATCTATAATTACGTGACGCCGGCGCACGAGGTGCTGGCGTCGATCGCAGTCCAGCACGACGTGCAGGTCCACCTGCCCAACCACAACAGCGCGTGAAGGGCCGGGGGGCCGTCTTTTTCCATGTTGCGTTCGCTGTCGAAGAGGCTGCGCCCCGAGCGCGCCGTGGCGCTGGGGCTGCTCGCGGTGCTCATGGCCCTGCGCGTCCTCGATCCGGCCCCGGTCGAGATCCTGCGGCTCAAAATGTTCGACGTGATGCAGCAGGCCTTCCCGCGCCAGCCTGCCGCCGAGCGGCCGGTCGTTATCGTCGACATCGACGAGGACAGCATCAAGGAGAACGGGCAGTGGCCTTGGCCGCGAACGCTGATCGCGCGCCTTGTCGACAGGCTCGCCGAGGCCAAGGCGAAGGCCGTGGCGTTCGACGTCCTGTTCTCGGAAACGGACCGGCTGTCGGGCCCTGCCCTTGCCACCGCGCTCGTCGAGGCCGATGCCGACACGCGGGCGAAGCTCGCCCGCCTGCCCTCGGGGGAAGCCCGGCTTGCGGAGGCTATGCGCGCAGTGCCGACGATCGTCGGGGCATCGGGTTACGACAAGCCGCTCGGCCTGCCCGGTGGGGCCAAGCCCGGTGCAATCGTGCGCGCAGGCGCCGCGCCGGAGCCGTTCCTCGAAACCTACCCCGGGCTGCTGCGATCCCGGAAAGAATTGGAAGCGGCGGCGGCTGGCATCGGCCTCATCACCGTGCGACCTGAACGCGACGGGATCGTGAGGCGTGTGCCGACCGTGCTGCTGACCGAAGGGCAGTTGCTGGCGACGCTGGACCTCGAGCTCCTGCGCGTCGGGCAGGGGTCCGGGCAGCCCATCATCGTGCGCGCGGACGGCGCCGGGCTGCACAGTGTCGGCGTTGCCGGCCGCAACCTGCTCACCGACCGCAACGGGCAGATCTGGGTCAACTACTCACCGCATGATCCCGCGCGCTACGTTCGCGCCGACGACGTGCTCACCGGCAAGGCGGGGGCGGACAAGCTCGCAGGGAAACTCGTTCTGGTTGGCTCATCCGCCGTCACCCTGTTCGATCTGCGCACGACGCCGCTCGATCGCGTGATCCCCGGGGTCGAGATCCACGCGCAAGTGATCGAGAACATCCTGGCCGGGACGCTGCTGTCGCGGCCCAACACGGCGATCGCCGTGGAACTCGCCGTGCTCGCGGGCCTCGGCCTCCTGATCGTGCTGCTGGTGCCGATCCTGGGCGCCCTGCCGATCCTCGTGATGGGGGCCGCGGTATCGGCTGCGCTCAGCGCTGCGACCTGGTACCTCTACACGCGCGAACTCGTGCTGCTCGACCTCTCCTACCCGCTGCTGGCGAGCCTCCTCGTCTATACGGTGCTCACCTTCTTCAACTACTGGCGGGAAGAGGCCCAGCGCGAGCAGATGCGCGGCACCTTCAGCCGCTACGTTTCGCCCGACCTCGTCGAGATCCTGGTGCGGGAGCCGGACCGGGTGAAGCTCGGCGGGGAAACCCGCGAGATCAGCGTGCTGTTCTCGGACGTGCGCGGCTTCACGACCATCTCGGAGGCCTTCAAGGCGGACCCGCAGGGCCTCGTCGCCTTCATGAACGGCATGCTGACGCCGCTCACCAACGCCATCCTCGAGGCCAACGGCACCGTCGACAAGTACATGGGCGACGCCATCCTCGCCTTCTGGAACGCGCCGCTCGACGATCCCGACCACGCCGGCAAGGCCTGCCTCGCCGCGCTCGACATGATGAAGCGGATCGCCGCCTACAACGCCAGCCGGAAGGCCGAGGCGGAAAGCAGCGGGCAGCGCTTCCTGCCCGTCGACATCGGCATCGGCATCAACACGGGGCGGTGCGTCGTCGGCAACTTCGGCACCGAGATGCGCTTCGACTACTCGGTGCTCGGCGACAGCGTGAACATCGCCTCGCGGCTCGAGGCGATCACCAAGGCCTACGGCATCGGCATCCTGGTGGGCTCCGAGACCGCGGCGAAGGCACGTGGGCACGTGGCGCTGCTGCCGGTCGACCGCGTGCGCGTGAAGGGCAAGACGGAGCCCGAGACCATCTTCGCCGTGGCGGGGCCGGCCGCTGTCGCCGCACAGGATTGGTATAAAGGACTGCAGAGCGCAATCGCCCGCCTGCAGGAGGCCTACACGGCCGGCGACTGGCCGCGGGCCGTGTCGGCGCTGGCAGACTGCCGCACCGCCGACACGCAGGGCGTCACCGGCAAGCTCTTCGCCCTCTATCAGGAGCGGCTAGATGCCCTGATGGCGCTGCCCGGCCTTCCCGAGGGCTGGGACGGTGTCTATACGCTTGCAACAAAAGAAGGATAAGTGCTGTCCGCATCTCGCGTGGCGGTGCAGGAACGGCCTCACCCTCGATGATCACTCCGCAAACCATCCTGATCGCCGTCGGCGTGCTCGTCGCCAAGCACCTCGTCGCGGACTTCCTCCTGCAGACGAGCTACCAGGCCGCCAACAAGGGGCGCTACGGGCACCCCGCCGGCCTGATCCACGCCTTCAACCACGTGCTGCTGACGCCGTTCGTGTTCCTGGTGCTGCCGCCCGCCTCGCTGGCGCTCGGCCTCGGCATCCTGGCGGCGGAGTACGTGTGGCATTACCACCAGGACTGGCTGAAGGATAAGATCACGCACGCGCTGGGCCTCACGCCGGCGGACACGGGCTTCTGGTGGGCGATCGGCATCGACCAGTTCGTGCACTACGCCACGTACCTGGTGATGGTCTACGTCCTCATCTCCTGGTGAGAGGGGCGGTCCTACCGCGCCCCTCCCGCGCCCTCACACGATTTCGCTGATGACGACGCTCGGACGGATGTCCGTGTAGCGGCCGACGTCGGTCATGATCTCCTTGCCGTGCTGGGCCATGCCCTTCTGGAAGCCGTCGAGGGCCTGGAAGATCATGTGGGCGGCCGCCACGACCGGCGGCGGCTCGCCTGCGCCACCCGAGAGGCAGCGGTCGATCTCGACCCGCTCGAGGCCGAAGGCACCGAGGCGGTCGAGCAGGAGCTGGCGGTGGCTCGTGCGGTAGTAGTCGTGATCGAATCGCGCGTCGTCCTTGCGCGGGTAGCTCACCGTGACTCGGATCATGGGTTCCTCCTTCGTGTGTCGGCGTTGCTGCTCGCCGGCGTTGCCGACGGAAATGTCCGCGCACGCGCGTCTCACGCCTCGGAGAAAATGCGCGCGCGGCGTCGGTCGGCGAAAATTAGTTGGGGATTTTCCGGAGCGCCACCATTGTTGAGGGGAGGCAGATGACGAATACTTGACGAGGCTGTCTTATGCAGCCAGTGTCGACGAACTTGAAACCTGAGATCCCTTCCCCCGGTCCTTGGACCACAGAGAGCTCACACGCTAAACCAAATGATCCTCTTCAAGACTGTGATCGGTCCCAGTTCCATCGCGGGCACGGGCCTTTTCGCCGCGGAGCCTATACCAAAGGGCGCCGCATGGTGGCGCTTCACCGACGGTTTCGATCGTCTCATCACGCAGGCGGAGCTCGATGCGCTGCCTGTGAAGGCGCAGGACTATCTGCGCACGTATGCCTACCTGCAGAACGGCGTGTGGGTGCTCTGCGGCGACCACGGCATCTTCACGAACCACTCCGACCACCCCAACTCGATCACCCGGGGCAGCGAGTCCGTCGCGCTGCGCAACATCGCCGCGGGCGAGGAGATCACCGAGGACTACCGCGAGTTCTGCGAGGACTGGCGCTCCATCCCCTTCCTTCGCGACGCCCGTCCCTTGAATGGCGCGTCGAGCCATGGCACGGGCCTCAACGGCGCCGCGGGCTAAGGCCGGGTCCGCCCTCCCCTGAAAGGGCCTTCCCCACAGACCAGGTTTTCGTCGCTAGGCCGGACGTGCGCGCGCGCGTTCGGCCTTTCTGCGTGCGTCACGCCACTCTTAGGCGCGGCGTTGGCGCGTCTTCGCGGCCCCCGGGGCGAGTGCCGGGGTGACGGGCAGGCTGCCGGCCCGGATCTCCTGCGCGGCCCGGCGCAGGGGGAGCAGGAACTTCTG
>RXJK01000410.1:149-4360 GCA_003963125.1 Hyphomicrobiales bacterium | reverse complement strand
CAACCCTCCGCGAGCGCCGCGCAAGAGGTGGAGTGGGCCCCGGCAACGAGTGCCGGGGCGACAAAAGGGGGCAAGGTCTCAGACAGCCGTGCTGGCGCACGGCTTCCGGGAGCGCGGTGCAGAGAAGGTGTTGGGGGCTGCCCGTCAGCGGAGATACTTGTAGTCGAAGGTCTTGCCGTGGGGTTTGACGAGGCCGGCGGTCGGCGAGGGGAAGTGCACGGGCAGCAGTACCGTCGGCGTGTCGCACACGCGCTCGAGGAAAGCGCGGCGAGAGAGAGCGGCCTCGGCGCGGTCGGTGCAGAAGATGGTGGACCACGTCGGCTCACGGCACTGCAGGGGGTGATGCATCATGTCCCCCGTCACGACCGCGCGCTGGCCCTTCGACGTGATGTTGACGCAGACGTGTCGCGGGCTGTGCCCCGGCGTCGGCGTGAGCGTGAAGGTCTCGTCGAGCTCATACGTGTTGTCGACGAGGAGCGCTTGGCCCGCCTCCACGATGGGACGGCAGTTGTAGGTCCAGACGTTGCCCGGCGGATTCTGCCCGGCCTTGGTCGCAGCTTCCCAATAGGCGTACTCCTCCTTGTGGAAGATGTACTTGGCGTTGGGGAAGGTCGGCACCCAGCGGCCGTCGACGAGGCGCGTGTTCCAGCCGCAGTGGTCGATGTGCAGGTGGGTGCAGAAGACGTGCGTGATGGCCTCGAACGAGAGCCCCGCCTTCTTGAAGTTGTCGAGCCAGGGCTGCTTGTCGAAGTCCATGGGCGCGGGATAGCCCTTGTCCTCGCCCGTGCAGGTGTCGACGAGCACGAGATGCTTCGGCGTGCGCACCACGAAGGTCTGGTAGGTGATGCACATGCGGCCGGAGACGGGATCGTAGGTCTCGGGCTCGATGGTCTTCAGATGCTCGCTGCCGATCTCGTGGTCGTAGGCGGGGAACATGTCGCACGGGCGGCGCCAGGGACCGTCGCGCTCGATGATGGACGTGATGGTGACGTCGCCGATCTGCAGCGATTTCATCGAGGCTTGCTCCAGGTTCCAAGTGGTTGCGGGCATGGTGCCCGATGCGCCGTGTGGCGGCAATCACCCACGGCGCGGATGCTGTTGTGACGTGGTTTCAGAAGGCGGCGCCGCGGGCAGCGACGGGCCAGACGCTCTCGACCTTGGCTGACGGCGTGCCGAGGCCGCGGATGCCGACGTACCAGTCGTGCAGGTTGACGGTCGGGTCGCAGTGGGCGGGCACGAGCAGCACCTTGTCGCCACGCGCCGGCGGCTTGGGGCAGGCCGTGACGTCGAGCACGCCGTGTTCGTCGGAAGGTCGGCCGTAGATGGCGCCGGGGATCTGCCAGACGAGCGGCATGCCGCTGTCGACGGGCAGCACCTTGTGGCCGGCATCGACGACGCGGCGCTCCGGCGCCGACGCGCTCATGACGGTGGCGAGGACGAAAAGGGCGTGCTCGAAGGTGTCGAAGGGCGTGCCGTCGCCCTTGCGGTTGCGGGCGTAGTCGGCATCCATGAATACGTAGGAGCCCGGCTGCAGCTCGTTGTAGACGCCGCTGCCGGTCTCGATCTCGTAGGTGCCGGTGCCGGCGCCGGCGATGGTGCGGGCCTCGAGACCGAGTTTGGCGAGTTCGGCCTGGGTTTCGCGCACCGCTTCGACGGCTTTGGCAATGGCGGCGCGGCGCTCGTCCAGCGTGCGCAGGTGCTGGGCCGAGCCGTGGTAGGCCTGCAGGCCCTCGAAGGCCAGGTGCTTGCGGTTGGCGATCATGCCGGCGAGACGCGCCGCTTCCGCGCCGGCCGGCACGCCGCAGCGCCGGCCGCCCACATCGATCTCCACCAGGACGTTGATGCGCACGTTCTCGGCGGCTGCCGCGGCCTCGATCTCGGCGACGGCCTCGGGAGCATCGACACAAACCGAGATGCGGGCACGGTGCGCGAGCTTGGCGAGACGAGCGAGCTTCGTCGCCCCCACGACCTCGTTGGAGACAAGCACGTCGGCGATGCCGCCGCGCACCAGGACTTCCGCTTCCGACACCTTCTGGCAGCACACGCCGACGGCGCCACGCGCCACCTGCTGGGCAGCGATCACGGGCGACTTGTGCGTCTTGGCGTGCGGCCGGATGCGGACGCCGGCGACGCGCGCGAATTCGGCCATGCGGTCGAGATTGCGCTCGTAGGCGTCGAGATCGACGATCAGGGCCGGTGTATCGACCTCGGCGAGGGCCTGGCCGGGCGCGGCGGGCGCGGGCTGCATGGGGACGGTCTCCAACAAGCGCGTTGCGTGGCTTTAGGACATTCGCAGGGCCAGCACAAACGTCCCGTAGAGCGGGCCTCCCCAAACGCAAAAAGGGCGCGCCTCGGTCTCGCCGAGGCACGCCCTGAAAAAGAAAAGGGCCGCTCGAAGCGGCCCCGGTTGATCTTTGTGTGGTTTCTACGCTGCTCTTGTGATCGAGGCGGGTAGCCTCGGGTCTCCTTTGCGGTCCTGCGCCGATCTTAAGGCGATGCCGATGTAGCGAACGCGTCCACCGATCCTTTCCTTGCGTACACCAAGCTCCTTGATCTCACGCGACACGCGGGGAGCCGCGAATGGCTCCTTGTCCTGCTCCTCACACCACACGCAGTAGTCCTCGTAGAGGTCTTGGGCGGTGACACTCGAGCCCTCCTGGCCGGTCACCCGCTCGCGGTAGAAACGCTGCACATCGCTGTCCGGCACGCCATGGGCGTACTGGGTGCGGCTCTCCGCACGGTTGTCGTTGAGCGGGCGGCTGATGCGCGGCTCAACGGGGGCCGCCGGTGCGGCCTCGACGACCTCGTCGAACTCCGGCTCCTGCCGGACCGCGACGGACGAGGTCTGCTGCAGCATCCGCTGCGCCGCCTGAGGGGCGGCCACGGCGCTGCGCTGTGCGACGGCCACCTCGCGGGGGCGGCTGTCGTCGTTGGCGGCGAACACGGGCGTCGCGTAGACGTCCCGGGCTTCTGCGTCCTCGTCGCGCTGTTTCGACAGCCCGCGTTTGGACGCCACCTTGCGGTCGCCGAGGTCCCACTGGGCGAAAGCCACGTACATGCCGAAGCCCGAGCCGATCTCGATCAGCAAGGCGACAAACAGGGCAAGCCCCGTCTGGATCGTCTCGATGTTGAGACCGAGCAGCTTCGACAGCACGCTCGCCTGGGGATCGGCTTCGGCCATGACCGAACCGCCCGATGCCGCGCCGAGCTTCGCGTTGAGCTCGCTGATCCGCGTCTCAAGCCGTGCGGCCTCGAGCGCGGATGCGCGTTCGGCCTCGAGCTTGTGCACGTTCGAGCAGAACGTCCGCGCAGCGGTCGTCGTGGTCGACGCCTCGACGCAACCGTTGGTCCAGGACCACATGCGCTGCGTCTTCTGCGCAGCGATGTCGCCCTCGACCGTGGCGGCCGGCCGGTGCTGGGGGATCCAAGCCAACTGCTCCTGCGCGCGCTTGGCTTCGGCGCGCAGATCCTTGTAGTTGGCAGCTTCGACAGCCCGCTGACCGGTCGTATCGAGCCGGTTGAGAGCTGCGTGGCCCACGGCGGACGTCATCGAGTAGGCGGTGACGACGCACCAGACGACGGCCGCAGCCAGCGCCTGTGACCACATCCTTGAGCGAATGGCGGCGAAGAAAAAGAACGGCGCCAGTGCCTTGAAACAATCCGCGGCGGCCGAAGCCAAGCCGTAGATCTGCCCATCTGTAGCTGTTTTGCCTAAACTGAACCCAAAGCGGTAGTTCATAGCGGCAGACACGGCGAGTAGAACGCCGGCCGCTATGACTCCCAGCACACCTAATGCGTGTCGGACCATAGCCCCCTCCGTCTGTCGGCTTGGGCCCCGGGAACAAGGCCGGCCGAGTGAACGTCCAAGAGGGCGCACGTGGCACCACCGTGTGCCTGGACAGTCCGAGCGTGTTCCCCGGGTTCTCAGAAACGCCACAGTGCCGACAGGTTCGATCCGGTCGGCCGATGTGGCAATCCTACCCCACACTCATCCAAGCTTTGGCGGAAACTGCATGGGCCGCGAGGGCATTTTGCACAGCGCTGGTGCGCGTTCGCGCGTCACGTTATGCACAAGCCATCGGGCCCGGACAAAAACAACGCGAACAGGTTAACGCAGCCCCCTCGGAGCGCGAGGCTACGCGATTCGTTTCTTTTTGTTAATACTTTCAGTTGCGTATGCTCGGAGGGCCTTTTTCGGCCGGTTTTTCGGA
>RXJK01000410.1:0-87 GCA_003963125.1 Hyphomicrobiales bacterium | reverse complement strand
TTTTCCACCGTTCATCCACCCCGTCGACGGCTTTTCCACCCCGCTCGTCACCAGCTCAGGCCAAGCGTGCCACACCTTGCGGCCGCC
>RXJK01000037.1 GCA_003963125.1 Hyphomicrobiales bacterium | reverse complement strand
AACAGCTGCGTCGACCGGGGCGCTCTTAAGGACACCGTCATCGGGCAGGGGACCAAAATTGATAATCTGGTACAGATCGGGCACAACGCCATTCTCGGGCGGAACTGCGTGATCGTGGGCCAGGTCGGAATATCTGGCTCGGCCGAGCTCGGTGACTTCGTGGTGATGGGTGGCCAATCGGGTGCCGCCGGTCACCTCAAGATCGGCTCGGGCGCGCAGATCGCAGGCGCTTCGCACGTCAAGGACGACGTGCCGGCGGGCGCGCGGATGGGCGGGACGCCGGCCGTGCCGCTGCGCGAGTACGGCCGTCAGCTCAGCACGTTGCGACGCCTCGGGCGCGGCAACGCCGACAAGGCCGACGCGGACGAGAGCAACTAGCGAGACGGGCCTGAGGCACCGGCGCGAGACAACAGTGGGAACGGGTAGTGGAGGCCCGCGTACAAATGAACGAGACTGCCGCCGACAAGAAGGCCTTGAGCGCTGCCGACACCGTGAAGGTGCTCAACCTGCTGCCGCACCGCTATCCCTTCCTCCTCGTCGACCGCCTGATCGAGATGGACCGCGACGAGAGCGGCATCGGCATCAAGTGCGTGACGATCAACGAGCCGTTCTTCCAGGGGCACTTCCCAGGCTTCCCCGTCATGCCCGGCGTGCTCATCATCGAGGGCATGGCGCAGACGGCCGGTGCGCTGTGCGTCAACAGCCTGCAGGGTGCGGCCGAGTACAAGCCGCAGCTCGTCTATTTCATGGGGATAGACAAGGCGAAATTCCGCAAACCGGTGCTTCCCGGCGACGTGCTGCACTACCATGTGAAGAAGATCCGCAGCCGCGGTCGCGCCTGGCGCTTCGACTGCACCGCGAAGGTCAACGGTCAGGTCGTGGCCGAGGCGGAAATCAGTGCCATGATCCTGGACCCCGATGATGTCAAAACCTGAGGTTCACCGGACTGCGATCGTCGAAGACGGCGCGCGGCTCGGTGACGGCGTCCGCATCGGTCCCTTCTGCCATGTCGGGCCGGAGGTGACGCTCGGCGAGGGCGCCGAACTCCTCAGCCATGTGGTCGTCGCGGGCAAGACGAAGATCGGGGCGCGCACGCGCATCTTCCCGTTCGCCTCGATCGGGCACCAGCCGCAGGACCTCAAGTACAGCGGCGAGCCGTCGACGCTCGAGATCGGGGAAGACTGCATGATCCGCGAAGGGGTGACGATGAACCCCGGCACGGCGGGCGGCGGGCTTTCGACCACGGTCGGCAACAAGTGCGCGTTTCTTGCCAACAGCCACGTGGGCCACGACTGCCACGTCGGCAACAACGTGATTTTCTCCAACAACGTCATGCTGGCAGGGCACTGCGCGGTCGGCGACTTCGCCATTCTCGGTGGCGGCGCGGCGGTGATCCAGTTCGCGCGCGTCGGGGCGCACTCGTTCCTCGGCGGCATGTCGGGGCTCGAGAACGACCTCATCCCCTACGGCATGGCGCTGGGAAATCGCGCGTATCTGTCGGGGCTGAACATCGTCGGCTTGCAGCGGCGCGGCTTCTCGCGTGACGACATCCACAGCCTGCGCCGGGCCTATCGCGCGCTGTTCGCCAACGAAGGCACGCTGATGGAGCGCATGGAGGACGTGGCGCAGGAATTCAGCGACCACCCGATCGTGCAGGAGATCGTCGCCTTCATCCGCGAAGGCGGCAAGCGCTCCCTCTGCGTTCCGCACGCGGACGCCTGATCCTTCCGATGGGCCGCAAGATCGGCATCCTCGCGGGCGGCGGGCAGCTTCCGGCCATGATCGCCGACAGCGTGATCGCCGAGGGCGGAAGCGTGCACATCGTCGGCGTCCTGGGTGAGGCCGACGAGAACATCGCGCGGTTTCCGCACACGTGGGCGAACTGGGGCCAGATCGGCCTGATGCTCGAGACGCTGCGCGAGAAGGGCGGCGGCGAGATGGTCATCGCCGGCACGGTGAAGCGTCCCGACCTATTCAAGATCCGACCCGACCTCGGCTTCTTCCGCGTTTTGCCGGAACTTCTGCGCATGCTCAAAGGCGGCGACGACAGCGTATTGACGCGCGTCGTGAAGCTTCTCGAGCGCTACGGGCTGACGGTGCGCGGTGCGCACGAGGTGGCGCCGGGCCTGCTCGCCGGCGCCGGGCAACTCGGCGCGGTGGCGCTCGATGCGCAGGCGCGGGCCGATGCAGCCCTCGGCTACGCCGTGCGGCAGGTGCTCGGCGCGCTCGATGCGGGGCAGGCCGTCGTCGTCGCCGACGGAAAGGTCGTGGCGATCGAGGGCGCCGAAGGCACCGACCGCATGCTCGCGCGCGTGAAGGCGCTGGCCGACCCTGCGCAAGGACGACGCGGTGTCCTGACTAAGGGGCCGAAGCCGAAACAGGAATTGCGCGTCGACATGCCGGTGGTGGGCGCGCAGACGATCGACAACGTCGTGGCGGCGGGCCTTGCAGGTGTCGTGCTCGAAGCCGGCGGCGTGATGCTGCTCGACCGGGCTCAAGCCATTGCCAAGGCCGATGCGGCGGGATGCGCGCTCAGCGCGCTGCGCCCCGACGAGTTGCGCACATCGGCGCAGCCCTGGCTCGCAGGCCCCTCCATGACGGGCCACGGGACCGTCACGAGTTTCGGCGCGACGCAGCCGAGCGAGGCGCACCTTCTCGATATCGCACGCGGCATCGAAGCCGTGAGCGCGCTGGCGCCGCTCGGGACGGGGCGCAGCGTGGTCGTCACGCGCTCGTTCATCCTGGCGATCGAGGCGGCCGAGGGTACCATCGCCGTGCTCGATCGCGTCGGCCGGCTTCGGCAGTGGGGCCTCGGCAAGCGCCGCGCGGGTGTGCTTGTGATCCGGGCGGACGACGGCGACGCGCTGCCGGTCGAGGACATCCTCAGGCAGGCCGCCGGCCAAGGCCTCGCCGGTGTCGCGATCGTCGGACCAGCGAGCGCAATGGGGCCATGGCGGGCGGCGGCGTCCACCGCCGATGCACTCGGGATCTTCCTCGCGCACAGCACCACGACAAGTGTCGGCAACGTCGATATCGCCCGCGGGGAGGCAAGCATGGATGTCGTGGCCGACCTCCGCAACGCCTCACGCAACGCCACTGCAAAGCGCGAGCTGAAGATCTTCCTGGTGGCCGGAGAGCACTCGGGAGATGCGCTCGGCGCCAAGCTGATGTCGGCGCTGAAGTCTGCTGCGGGCGGCCGTGCGCTGCGCTTCGAAGGCGTGGGCGGAGCGCAGATGGAGGCGCAGGGCCTCGCCTCGATTTTTCCCATGCACGAAGTGGCCGTCATGGGCATCGGGGCGATCATCGCGCATTTCCCGACGATCGCGCGACGCGTCTATCAGACCATCGATGCGGCGGTGGCGGCGAAGCCCGATGTGGTCGTCATCATCGACAGTCCGGAATTCACGCACCCGATCGCCAAGCGCATCCGCAAGCGGGCGCCGGATATTCCGATCGTCGATTACGTGTCGCCGAGCGTCTGGGCGTGGCGGCCAGGCCGGGCGCGCAAGATGAAGGCCTACGTCGATCACGTGCTGGGCCTGTTGCCGTTCGAGCCCGCCGCGCATCTGCGGCTCGGTGGGCCGACATGCAGCTACGTCGGGCATCCGCTCACCGAGCGCACGGCGTGGATCCAGGCGCTCGACACGGCGCCGCTCGAAGAGAAGCTCGGCCTCAGGCCCGACAAGCCGTTCCTCGTCGTGCTGCCGGGCAGCCGGTCGTCCGAGGTGCGGCGCCTGATGCAGCCGTTCGGTGAAGGCCTGAAGCAGCTTATCGACATGATGGGCGACATCGATATCGCCGTGCCGGTGGTCGAGAGCGTGCGCGGCCTCGTCGAGGAGGGGCTGGTGCACTGGCCGAAGCGGCCGCACTTCATCACGGGTGAAGAGGACAAGTTCCGCGCCTTCAAGCGCGCGTCGTGTGCGCTCGCCGCTTCCGGCACGGTGACCTTGGAACTCGGCCTCTCGGGCACGCCCATGGTCGTCGCCTACAAGGTCGATCCGATCATGATCCCGATCCTGCGCCTCCTCATCACGGCGGAGAGCGCGGTGCTCGTGAACCTGATCCTCGGCGAGAAGGTCATTCCGGAGCTTCTGCAGGAGCACTGCACCGCAACGAATATCGCCAGCGCGCTGATGCCGCTGATGACGGACACGGCTGCGCGCCGCAAGCAGATCGCGGCCATGCAGCAGGTGGGCGAGCGCATGGCCCTGCCGGCCGCCGCGGGCCTGCCCAGCGAAGCCGCCGCGCGGATCGTGCTCGGCTACGCGCGCGACGGACGCGGCGCGGTCGCGCCGTAGCATCGTCGCGGTCTTCAACACAATTCTATGTGGTGCCGCGCAATGACACCTCCTCGGTGTCACCCCGGCGCTTGTTGCCGGGGTCCAGCGCGACGCCGGCCTCGGAGCTTGCGGATGGCTGGATCCCGGTGACGAGCACCGGGATGACAGGTGTGAGGACCTGAAGGGCTAGCCACTCTCTCAATGTCACCCCGGCACTTGTTGCCGGGGTCCAGCGCGACGCCGGGCTCGGAGCGTGCGGATGGCTGGATCCCGGTGACGCGCACACGGCTGTCCGGTTCAGCATAGGGCGAGGTCCCATTGGCGG
>RXJK01000352.1 GCA_003963125.1 Hyphomicrobiales bacterium | reverse complement strand
GGGCCACGAAAAGTGGCTGAGTAGTCTGCGCTTTTCCCCAGATGGCAGCAAGATCGTCACCGCCTCTCAAGACAATACCGCACGGCTTTGGACCAGCGATGGCAAGCCTCTGGTCACGTTCTCGGGTCACGCCGACTGGGTCAGCGACGCGATCTTCCATCCCGACGGCCAGCACGTGCAGACGTGGTCAAAGGACGGAACAACGCGGGTTTGGACACTCGACGGCCGCGAGGTCGCGACGCGGCCAGCGCCCGGTGGGGATACCGACCGGGCGCACCTGACACGCGACGGCCGGCGTATCGTGCTTCGGTCGCGCGACAGCGCGCCAACTGTATGGTCGATCGAAGGTGAGCTGCTCGCGACGCTCGGCACACACCACTCCTACACGGTCGCCGTCTCCCACGATGGCACGAAGGTGTTTGCGAGCGGCAACGGGGGCGACGCATCAGTCTACTCGATCTTCCCGGACACCGCATCACTCGTCAGCGGCGTGCAACCGCGCATCGGCCGATGCTTCGGCATTGACAAGCGTCGTGAACTCCTCATCGCCGCCGCGCCCCCCTCGTGGTGCCCGGCGGGGCCGGACAGGAAGACGCGCGAGCGCGAGGCGCAACAGCTATCCTCCGCCGCGAGCCAGCTCGCCGTACAAAACCTGATACGGCAGGCGAAGGCGAAGCTCGACAACAAGCAGGCCTGGGAGAAATTGGAAGACGTCGTCATCAACGGTGCCGACCAGGGTCGTCTCGAAGAGGCGCTGAAGGAGGTTCAGGAGGCGCTCGTGGTCGCGCCGTCGTCGCCGATCTATCTCGACACGCGCGCCCACATCCTTCTCGCGCTTGGACGGAGCGACGAGGCCGAGGCCGATTTTAATCGCGTGTTAGCTGCAGGCCTCGACGCAGCGGCGACGTTCTGGGGTGTCGGCCGGATCGCGGACGTCCGTGGCGACGCGGCCCGCGCCATAAAGTACTACGAGAAGGCGACCACCGAGGCGTCGGGTAGCTTCAACGACCCTTTCCAAGACTATGCCCGGCGAATGTCGCGGGACGGTTTGGTTCGGCTGCGAGCAGCTGCTTCGAAAAGCCCATAGTCAATGCGGCGCGCGCCTCCGGCTCAGTGTCCCGCCCAGATCGGCCCCGATGTCCCGATGGACGAATGCCATTCGTCCTGGCCGCCACGGACGCTGCCGGCCTCGGCCGTCACGGCAGCGTCAGTCGGTGTCCTGATCGGCGGTAAAGCAGACAAGAGCCATCATAGTGCCTCGACTTCTGCAACGGGTCACGGACTGCCTTTGGAAAGGCGATGACCACTCACGCTTTCCCCTCAGTAAGCTGCCAGTCGGGGAACGCGAGGCGAACGAAAACGCGATAGCTTCAATAGCTTCCGTTCGTCGATCGGCTGCTCAGGGCCAAGAGCTGCCTTTGCCCCGACGGTTGGCTTGCCCCCCAATCGGAACTTTGCTCGTCTCGTTTTCGGTTGAGGTAGCAAAAGGGTAAACCCACAGGTTGCATAGGGGCATCGAAGCCTCATGAACGGCTAAGCCTAAGAATTGACAGTAGCTACCTGAGCCATGAAAATCAGCCGCGCCCTTTGAGTGACATAGATCACGTGCATCAGGCTGGAAATGCAGAGATTTTTGAGTGGTGGAGGCGAGCTGGGTGCGTTGATCCGATCTCACCCGTGGAGCGATACTCCTCTCGGACCACCGTCGACTTGGCCTCAATCGCTCAGATCCGCGATCTCGATCTGCCTCAACTCAAGCTTCCCGACCGCCATCTATTGGGGGAGCGACTTCCGGCTGCTCTACAACGACGCTTGGTCGGTCATTCCGGCAGAGCGACATCCTTGGGCACTGGGTCGTCCAGGCGCTGAAGTTTGGGCCGACATATGGGACGTCGTGGGCCCCCAGTTCGAGCGCGTGTTCGAATCCGGCGAGGGCTTCTCCACCTACGATCAGATGTTGCCCATGGTGCGGGACGGCACAACTCGGGAAACATACTGGAACTACAGCATCACAGCCATCCGCGGCGAGGATGGCTCGGTGGTTGGGATTTTCAATCAAGGCAACGAGACGACCGCTCAGGTCATGGCGCGACGGCAATCCCATGCGGAGATTGAACGGCTGACCCGGATGTTCGCGCAGGCTCCAAGCGCTGTCGCCGTTATGCGCGGCCCCAATCATGAGTTCGAGATCGTGAACGCAGCCTATGAAAAGTTGGTGGGGCGTAGCGGGCTTGTGGGCAAGCCGATTGCAGAGGCCCTTCCGGAGGTCGTGCCGCAAGGGTTTATCGACCTGCTAGATCAGGTACGCACCTCCGCGCGGCCTTACGTCGGTTATGCGGTGCCCGTCTTACTGCAGCGAACGCCGAGCGGCCCGCCTGAGGAACGCTTACTCGATTTTGTGTATCAACCATTGATTGACGGCGCGGGCCAGTCATCCGGAATTTTCGTCCAGGCTGCCGATTTGACAGAGCAACGCAGAGCCGAGAAGGCACGCGATCTGATTGTTCGAGAGATGCAACATCGTATCAGCAATTTATTTTCCATTGCGACATCGCTGGTATCCCTCAGCTCTCGAACAGCATCATCGGCCGGCGAAATGGCAGACGATCTACGGGGGAAGCTACTGGCCCTCTCTCGCGCTCATCGTCTGATCCAAGAGGAGACAGACACCCGGCAAGACAAAGCGGCTGCAACGTTGGCTTCCCTGCTTGCAGCGATCCTCGCGCCGTATCAAGCCCCTTCGGAAGTTAGCCGCATCGTCATTGGTGGGCCCGGTGTGTCGATTGGCGCTGAAGCGATGACGAGCTTAGCGCTCATTTTTCACGAGCTTGCGACGAATGCAGCCAAGTATGGGGCATTGGGGGATCCTGCAGGAAAGCTGACTGTGGACTGGGAGGTGGACGACCGCCAGTTGACCGTTAGTTGGCGCGAATGGTGCTCCCTAGGAGCTACCGAGGCTGAACCTATGGGCTTTGGTAGCAAGCTTATCGAAAGTGCAGCCACTCAGCTTGGTGGCGTAGTTGCCGCATCCAAACTACCCGGCGGTATGAGCATAACTTTATCCGTGCCGAGGGCGCCCTCAGCTCGCTGGTTCGAAAAAATTCGATGAACCCTAACGCCTTGGTCTGCTCTGCAGGTTCCGCGTTCTGCGGCGTGTAGGAAATACTTCAATGAAGAATGAGATGACGGATCACCTCGGCGCCAAACTCAGAGAAGTATTTGCGGTATCCGAACCAGCTTCCATGCCCCATAGGATGATCGAGTTGCTGGCAGCTCTCGCTGCGAAGGCCGATCAACTCAAATCTGAAAACCAAAACATTCGGACAGATCTGATTGCGGCGATGCCGAGCTTGCGACGCTACGCATTTTCGCTATGTGGTCAACGTGAGAAGGCCGACGATCTTGTCCAAGAGACAATGCTAAAGGCTCTGAGTAATCTCAAATCCTTTCAAGATGGCACTGATCTTCGTGCTTGGCTGTTTACAATTTTGCGAAATTCATTCGTGTCAGACATCCGGAAACGAAAGAGGGAAGTTGAGGATGCCGGGGGAAAGATAGCTGAAAGTGTGACGATCGCTCCGCCTCAACAAGCTCGGGTCGAATTGACAGATATGCTTGAGGCTTTGGACCGTTTGCCGCCAGTCCAGCGGGAAGCCGTTCTTCTTGTTGGGGCAGGTGGTTTGTCTTACGACGAGGCCGCCGAAGTCGCCAAATGCGCGGTTGGAACCATAAAAAGCCGGGTGAACCGTGCTCGCATAGCTCTCAACGAGCTGTTGGATCTGGGTGAAGCCGAAGCGCATGATCTGCGCGCCTGATTGACGTGCGCGACAAGCTGCGCGCGACCTCGGTAACGATACGCTGCACGGATGGCGCTCGCCCGGCGTCGAATTAAGATCTCTTACCGTAACTATCTCGCGACGAGGATTGCGCCATCATCGAGGCGGCGCTGCAGCGCACCGCAGCGTGGACCAGCGCGAGGACCGTCCCGATCTCTCGGCGCGGTGGAGTACGCCTGCCTTACGCGCCTCGAGTCGTGGGAGATGAAGCGCGCGCCGCTCTCCAAATAGGCGCTCGTAAGCGACCTCGTGACGAAGATCGCTCCGCCGGCTGCACGGCAAAGGCAGATCGTGTTTCATCGGTTGCCCGCTACAGCGAGGTGCCGCACGAATTTACCCCGGTTAGCCGTTCTATCTGCTTCCTATGATGACTGTTTCCACGAGGCGTCCAAGATAGACCGGCTTCTCGGTCGCGCTAATCTCGCGCTCCGGAAAATAGGCGTTGTCAGCCTTGAGTTTGAACGGTGCGCGTACCCCGTCCTTCCGCTCTATCTTGGGAATGTAGCGCCGAAATAGGAGCTCGCGCTTGGCCACGAGCGCGACCAGGACGCACTCCCCTGGCGACGGACCCACGTTCGGGTCTACCGTGATGATCATGTGCTGAGTGAACGTCGGCTCCATGGCAGTTTCAGGGACCGATAGCGCAAGGGCTTGCTCTGACAGCTTTGAATGCGTGACCCTCTTGGGTTGCATATCCCGACAATCGAG
>RXJK01000337.1:4491-4599 GCA_003963125.1 Hyphomicrobiales bacterium | reverse complement strand
CAACAGCGACTTCTTCGACTCGATGAACACCTGAGGCCATCCCCGGTCGCGGGCATCACCGCCGTCCTCGCGAGCGGAGCGAAGCGATCCAGGCAGCGCCACGGTGGC
>RXJK01000337.1:0-4342 GCA_003963125.1 Hyphomicrobiales bacterium | reverse complement strand
CACGCCGCCGGAGGTCATATCGAAGCTCAATGGCGCCGTGCGCCAAGTGATCGCGCAGCGGGAGGTCAAGCAGCTCTTCGCCAAGGGCGGGTTCGATGCCTTCTCCAGCAGTCCCGAAGAACTCGGCAGCTACGCCAAGGAGCAACTCGCCCTCTGGACGCAGATGATCAAGGACGCCGGTATCGCCCGCAGCGAGGGCTCGCAATAGCGGCTGTCAGGAAGATCCTGCTCAAGTGATCCTCTCGGCGTCCCAGACTTTCTCGGGCATGGGGAGGCCGTCGAAGACCTCCGGGCCTGGTGGATTGTCCGGCGTGATGCCGAGCATGCCAAGCACCATCACCAGCTGGCGCACGTGCTGGCCCGAGTGCCACGTCGTGCGCTCCAGGTATTCGTGCAGATTGACCTCGCCGTAATACACGTCGGCCTGGCGCGCATAATCTGCGGTCTTGCCGGACGTCTCCCACCACGCCTGAAGGTCGCCCATAACTTTTTGCCCGTAGGCCAGCACCTGCGCCTTGTCGTCTTCGCCAGCGGCCGGAATGCGGTTGTAGGCGCCCTCCTCGAGCCGCTGACCCTTCACCTCGTGTTCGAGCCAGGCATCGGCGATATTGAAGATGTGGTAGGTCAGCTCCGCATAGCTGCGCGGGCGGTTCGGTAACTGTTCGCGCGTTCGCGCATCGGGGATCTGCGCGAACAGCCGCGCTGCCGCTTCCTGGATGGCGACCAATCGTCGATAGAGCTGGGGAGCGGGAAGCATCTGCGCGCCTCCCCAGGGGATGCCAGCGACGCGTGCGACGTCGCGCAGCACCTGCCCGTTGGCCCAGTCGCTTCCCCTCTGCACGATGGGTACCGAGCGGACGCCCAATTCGGCAAGCGCCGCGAAGGCTCCAGGGTCCGCCAGGACGTTGATGGATTGGAACGGGACGCCGTGCCGGGTCAGGAACTCCTTCATTCTCAAGCAGCTGGTGCATCCCGGCTGCCAATAGGCCTTGATCGGCTCGCGCGCGACGGATGCCGTCACGGTTTCCTCCCGGTTCATGTGTTGTGCACATTTTGTGACGCAGTATAGGCGCCTTGGCCGCTTCGCTGCCACAGACGCGGCGCAACAGGTGTCGTGCGCCGCGGGCGGGAACACCGCAAGGGCGACGAAGGGCGCAATGAAGGAAGAGACTTTGAAATATCTGATTGCCGCCTTGGCGCTGGCGACCATGACGCTCGGGATGGGTCTTGGCGACCGGCCTTCGAGTGCGCTTGCGCAGGACGCTGTCAGCGAACTCTACGCCAAGCTCAGCCCCGAACAGCGCAAGACCTACGACACCTACACAAAGGCGCGCGGGCAGTTCGAGATCGGCCTGCAGTCCTACTGGGCCACGGTCGATGCCAAGCGCGAAGGTCGCCGCGCGAAGCACCGCGCCGGCATGCCTTTCACGGCCGACGACTACGTGGCGGACCAACCGCCCAAGTACGCAGGGCCCGAATTGCCGGCCGACATCCAGAAGATCATTGCTTCGCTCAAGATGCCGCTGCCATCGAGCGAGCCGGCGCCGCTCGCCAACGTGGTCGACATCCTGGCGCACGCCCGGGAGCAATACGGGTTCGTGCCGACGCCGACGACGGAAGCGGACTTCAAACGCAGCTACGCGCGCGAAGCGTTACGCGTCGGCCTGAGCAAAGACCAGGTCGTGCGGATCTACGCACTCGAGACGGGCGGGCTCGGCACCTACGACATGCAGTCCGGCATCAATCCGGTGACGCGGCAGGGCAAGCCGATCTCGTCGGCGCTCGGCTACGCGCAGCTTCTGCACGCGAACTCGACCAGCGAGCTCGTCAAGCACGGGGAGGAGTTCATACATCGCCTGCAAGCCATGGCCGCCTCCAATTCCGTGTCCGGCGAGCGCGCGAAGGAGCTGCGCGCGAAAGCCGTCATCCTCAAGAAGATGCTGCGCGCGGCGAAATCCATTCCCAACGAGTGGTATGCGCACGTCCGCTTCGGGAATACGCCGCTGGGCCTCGGCATCCATGCCCTCAACCTCGATGCGGACGTCGGGCCCTGGCTGCAGGTGCTGAAGCTCAAGGGGCTCAAGGACGATGCGGAGCGCGCCGGACGTGCAAACCTTTCGGGGGCGGAACTCGAACTCATGAACCTCGCGGGGCCGCGCACGGGCCTCGAGATGATGACGCCGCTGGCTCAGGGCGTGCCCACGGCCAACTTTTTCAGCCAGGGGGGCTACTACCGTAACGGCATCGTCCGCGAACGGACGGCGGCCGAGCTGATGAAGGCGCTCGAGCAGCGCATGGAAGGGAACATCAAGAAAGCCGGCAGCGTCGAATTCGCGCAGATCTTCGACGAGGTGCAGAAGGGGCGCTGAAGAAAGCGCACCGCATCCTTCGTGAAACATCGTGATCGCCTCCAAGCTGGCGGGAGAAAGCCTGTTGTCCTACAGATCTCGCGACACCATCTGAGCCTCCAGCGCCACCTTCACCGCCCCCCCACCACGCCGGAGCCCCCGAGGCATGATCGCATGAACGTTTCCCTCGCACAGGTTGCCCTGTTCCTGGCTGCGGCCGTCGTTGCAGCCCCGCTCGCCAAGTATCTGCGGATCGGCAATGTGCTCGGGTATCTGCTCGTCGGGGTCGCGATCGGGCCCTTCGGCGTAGGCTTCGTCTACTCCATGTACGAGGTCAGCTCGGTGCTGCACTTCGCCGAATTCGGCGTCGTGCTGCTCCTGTTCCTGATCGGCCTTGAACTGCGGCCCAAGCGGCTGTGGGCGATGCGCATGTCGATCTTCGGGCTCGGCAGCGCACAAGTTCTGCTGACGGCTGTCGTATTGGCCGTGGCCGCCGCTCTCACGTTCGGCTTGCCCTGGCAGGCCGCCCTGTTCGCCGGCCTCGCGCTATCGCTGTCCTCGACAGCGTTCGCCCTGCAAATCCTGGAGGAGAAGGGGGAACTCGCGCTGCGTCACGGGCGCATGGCGTTCGCCGTCCTCCTGTTCCAGGATCTCGCGGCCATTCCGCTCTTGGCGCTGCCGCCCCTCTTCGCGGTGAGCAGCGAAGGCGCGCGGCAGACGATGGAACTGGTGCAGGCGCTGAAGGCCATCGGCATCATCCTGGCTGTCGTGGTCGTCGGCCGCTACCTGCTCAACGGGTTCTACTACCTCATCGCGCGCACGGGCGTGAAAGAGGCGATGACGGCCTCGGCGCTGCTCACCGTCGTCGGCATCACGCTGATCATGGAACTGGCGGGGCTATCGGCGTCGCTCGGCGCCTTCATTGCCGGCGTGCTCTTGGCGGATTCCGACTATCGCCACGAGATCGTAGCGGACATAGCGCCGTTCGAGGGGCTGCTACTGGGCCTGTTCTTCACCGCCATCGGCATGTCGCTCAATCTGGCGCTGATCGCGACGCAGCCTTTGCTCATTGCCTCCGTCGTGCTCGGCCTGCTCGTGATCAAGGCGATCATGCTCTACCTCATCGGGCGGCGCGCGGGTCTCGAACGCGGACCATCCCGGCGGCTCGGCCTCGCGCTGGCCCAGGGCGGCGAATTCGCCTTCGTGCTGTTCACGGCGGGTGTCTCCGCAGGCGTGCTGATGCAGTCGACGGCGGACGTTCTGGCGGTCGCCGTGACACTGTCGATGGCCGCGACGCCGCTCCTGCTCTTGCTCGACGAATGGCTGGCGCCGAAGGCGGCCTCGGCGGCGCGTCCCTTCGACGACATGCCGGACAATGACGGGCACGTGGTGATTGCCGGCTTCGGACGCGTGGGGCAGATCATCGCCCGCGTCCTTGTCGCCAAGCGCATCCCGGTGACGGCGCTCGATTCCAACCCGGAGCAGGTCGATTTCGTGCGCAAGTTCGGGGCACAGATCTATTATGGCGATGCGAGCCGCCTCGAAATCCTGGAGGCCGCCCAGACGGGCAAGGCACGCGGCTTCGTGCTCGCCATCGATGATGTGGAAGCCTCCATCCGGACAGCCGAGATGGTGCGGCGCCACTATCCGAACGTGCCGATCTATGCGCGCGCGCGAACGCGTGCCCATGCGCATCGGCTCATGGACGTTGGCGTGCGCAGCATCAAGCGCGAAACCTTCCTCTCCTCACTCGACATGACGAAAGAGGTGCTGCGCGGGCTCGGCCATTCCGAGCGCGACGTGCGCTTCGCCATCGAAACCTTCCGGGAGCAGGACGAGCGGCGTCTCGTGGAGGATTACGAGCACCGCGACGATCTCGACAAGCTGCGGACCAGTGCCCAGTCCTACGCGCGCGAGCTCGAAGCCATGTTCGAGCGCGACGCGGCGGAACGCGCCAAGCAGGACAAGGACGGGGGCAAGGATCGGAAACCGGC
>RXJK01000052.1:15940-25638 GCA_003963125.1 Hyphomicrobiales bacterium | reverse complement strand
GTGCTCATCCCTACGCCACCCACCAGGATCCCAGCAGCGGCCATGAGCGCCAGCTTGCTGGATGACTTCAAGAGTCCCCCGATCATTAGTACTTCTCCGTTGGACTAACGCTACCGGAACCCAATCTTACCGATCGAATTTACCGACCCAGACTTCACTTCATTCCACACAAGCAGGCCTTCCCGGATTGCGATTGCCAAGAAGGCGGCCTGTTCGTGTCGCACCTAGGACTAACCCAATCGTTAGCGAAGCGTAAACACGCAAAACCTGATTCGCGGCCCTTTCCCCCTAGAACGTGGCACGATAGCCACAACGACGAATCGAGTCGGCTCTGTTTTTTCTTGCGAAATCTTGCCTCGGCCGAACGCGTCAAGGATTGATAGTGGGGCGCGACGGGCGACACAACGCAGATTGCGCGATCCAACTCTAAGTTATTGCAAATGCGTAGGTATTTCCTGTGAAATTCCCGTCGAACAATGGGCTTGACAGCATTTCGGGAAATTGCGGAAACCCGATTGCCGAACCCTTTTTGAGCGTCAACTTGCGTCGCGACAGGCCCGGCTCCGAGCGCTAGCGTTCGCCATGGATGGCGGGCGAAACCCGCTACGACTTGGGAATAAGGTCAATGCGATGACCGCACGCGCGTATCTCATTGTAAAAACTTGGAAATCACATCCAGGCTCGTCTTTGGAGCGGCTTCGGCGCTCCGGCCCGTTCAACGCGGGCCCGGATCGACATGGGCCGTACGGAGACTTTTCTAGAGGCCAGTCGGGGTCATGAGCCTGGAGTGCGTGGACATCATCGTCGTCGGAGCCGGCCCCGCGGGCCTGGTCGTCGCCCTTTGCCTGGCTCGCCACCATCAGGTGGCGCTGGTCGGGCCTCCGGAAGCCGGGCGCCCGGCGGACCGTCGCACCACGGCACTTCTCGGCGCGAGCGTCGATCTGCTTGAAAACATTGGTGTTTGGGAGCATCTCGGCGCCCGCGCCACGCCCCTCGACGGCATCCGCATTGTCGATGATCGCAAGGGCTTGCTGCGTGCGCCGGAATTGACGTTTCGGGCCGCCGAGCTCGGCATCGCCAGCTTCGGCGCGAATGTCGAGAACCAGGACCTCGTGCGCGTCCTGCTCGACAAGGTTGCCCGCACACCCGCGATCCGACGCATCGAGGGTACGGTCACGGCCGCGGATCTGGCGTCCGACAAGGCCACGATCCGGCTCGAGGACGCGCGCGGTCTGGAAGCACCGCTGATCATCGCCGCCGACGGACGCAACTCATTGATTCGTAAAGCCTCTGGCATAGGAACCAAGACCTGGAGCTACCCGCAGTCGGCGCTTGCTGTGTCTTTCTCGCACTCGCGAGAGCACGGGGGTGTGTCCACGGAGCTACATCGCCGACACGGCCCTCTCACAGTGGTGCCGCTCGCCGGTCGCGCGTCGAGCCTCGTCTGGGTCGAGCGGCCCGAAGAAGCGACCCGTCTTGCCGAACTCCCGGATGCTCAACTCGCGCATATCCTCGAGACCGAGTTGCAGGGGCTACTCGGATCGATCACGCGGCTCGGCCATCGCGGCGTGTTCCCTCTGTCTGGCCTGACCGCCGACACGATGGGAAGCCACCGCGTGGCCCTCGTCGGAGAAGCCGCACACGTGATGCCGCCCATCGGCGCGCAGGGCCTGAACCTCGGCTTCCGCGATGCCGCTGCCTTGGCCGAGATCGTCGACGCGGCTGCGCAGGCCGGCACGGACATCGGCTCGGACGACGTGCTCCAGCGCTACGATCGGGCCCGCATGTCGGATATCCGCACGCGGCAAATGTCCGTCGATGCACTCAATCACTCGCTCGTGTCGGACTTCCTGCCCGTGCAGGCCCTGCGCGGCACGGGGCTGCATCTCCTCGCCCATCTGAAGCCGCTGCGCGAAGCCGTCATGCGCGCGGGCATGGGCCCGGCGACGGTGCCGCGTCTCATGCAACGCCTGTCCGCCTGATCCACTGCGGCGTGCGCAGCGGCGCCGCGAAGCGTTGCGTCGTGCACGCAAAGACGCTACCGCGAGCACCGATCCCATCACAGGCCGCACCCGTGCTCCTCGATCTGCGCTATCGCCTCGAATACGCCCTCGTCCGCCTCATCGTCGCGCTGGTGCGCCTGGCGCCGCTCGACGTTGGCGTCGCCATGTCCGCCAAGGCCTGGGCGCTGATTGCCCCGCTGAACCGGCGGCACAAGCGCGCCATGGCCAATCTGGCGATCGCCTTTCCTGAGAAAACCGAGGCCGAGCGCGAGCGCATTGCGCGCGCCATGTGGGCGAACCTCGGCCGCGTCATGGCCGAGACCATGCAGATCGATCGCATCATCAGCGAGCCGTCGCGCCTCGAGATCTTGAACGAGCGCATGTTCAACCGCTACCGCGACAAGCTCGGGCCGGCCATCGGCGTCTCGCTCCACATGGGCAACTGGGAACTCGCCATCTGGCCCATGACGTCGTCCGGCAAGAACCCGGCCGCGATCTTCCGCATGGTCAAGAACCCCTACGTCGACACCTATCTGCGCAACGCGCGCAGGGACCTCTATCCCGGCGGTCTGCTTGGCCGCGGCCACGACGTGGAGGAATCGGCTGCCACCGCGCGCCTCATCACGGATTACGTGCGCCGCGGCGGACGCCTGGGTCTCGTCTGCGATCTCTTCGACCACCGCGGCATCGCCGTGCCGTTCTTCGGCAAGCCAGCGAAGTCCGTCGCCATTCCGGCCATCATCGCGCGACGACAGGGCGCGCGGCTGTGGATGGCGCGCTGCGTGCGCGTCGGCACGCAAAGCCGCTTTCGCATCGAGATCAAGGAACTCAAGGTGCCACGCACGCAGAACCAGGCCGACGACGTGCGCACGATCACGGCGGCAATGCAGGCCCAGTTCGAGGCTTGGGTGCGCGAATTCCCCGAGCAGTGGATGTGGGGTAATCGCCGCTGGGGCTGAGGCGCTAGGCGCTTAGTCCGATGGACGCCTGCGCCGCCGCTCTCTACAGTGAGCAGACGCAACAAAGGCTACGCTCGATGACGGTCATCCGCACGCCCGCCAAGCATTTTTCGCCGCTCGCCGCCGGCGCGCCGGCGCCGTTCCGCCAGCTGCCCGTGCGGCTCGAACGCATGGTGCACTTTGTGCCGCCGCACAACGAGAAGATCCGCACCCGCGTCGGCGATCTGATCTCGCAGGTCGACGTCGTGCTCGGCAATCTCGAGGACGCGATCCCCGCCGACGCCAAGGTCGCAGCACGGCAGGGCTTCATCGCCATGGCGCGCGCCTTCGACTACGGCCAGACCGGCCTGTGGACGCGCATCAACGCGCTCAACTCGCCCTGGGCGCTCGACGATATCCTCGAGATCGTGCCGGCCGTCGGTGGCAAGCTCGACGTGATCATGCTGCCGAAAGTCGAAGGGCCGTGGGACATCCATTACCTGGATCAGCTCCTCGCGCAGCTCGAAGCCAAGCACACATTGCCGAAGCCGATCCTGATCCACGCCATCCTCGAGACCGCGGAAGGCGTGAAGAACGTCGAAGCTATCGCCGCCGCGAGCCCGCGCATGCACGGCATGAGCCTGGGTCCGGCCGATCTGGCGGCCTCCCGCGGCATGAAGACGACGCGCGTCGGCGGCGGCCATCCGGCGTACGGCATCCTGGCTGACGCGGGCGAGCCGAACGCGCCGCGTGCCTTCTTCCAGCAGGACCTCTGGCACTACACGCTCGCCCGCATGGTCGATGCCTGCGCGAGCTACGATCTGAAGGCGTTCTACGGCCCCTTCGGCGACTTCTCGGATTCGGCCGCCTGCGAGGCGCAGTTCCGCAACGCCTTCCTGCACGGCTGCGCCGGCGCCTGGACGCTGCATCCGAGCCAGATCGACATAGCCAAGCGCGTGTTCAGTCTGGACCCGGCGGAGGTACACTTCGCCAAGCGCATCGTCGACGCCATGCCGGACGGCTCCGGCGCCGTCATGATCGACGGCAAGATGCAGGACGACGCCACTTGGAAGCAGGCGAAGGTCATCCTCGACCTCGCGAAGCTTGTGGCCGCGCGCGATCCGGAGATGAGCGCCAAATACGGCCTCTAGCCACCAAAGTTGCCACGGCATCTGCGGCTCCAATTTCCCTCGGGGCTTAGCCCGAGAGCCGCACTTGCGGGCTGCGGTCGGGCATGCCAAGACATCCGCACACGGGCCTGCGCTTCGACGCGCGGCCTCTGCAAAATCAACGATTTCCGGAGCATGAGGCGGGTCGCCAGCGCCCCGCGCCTCGATCGAGACTGACGATGGGTGAGATGCGCAAGGCCAAGTTCAGCGTGGGGCAGGTGGTCCGCCACCGGCTCTACCCGTTCCGTGGCATCATCTTCGACATCGATCCGGTGTTTGCCAACACGGAAGACTGGTGGCTGTCGATCCCCGAGGAGCGCCGGCCGCGCAAGGACCAGCCGTTCTACCACCTGCTCGCGGAGAACGCCGAGAGCGAGTACATCGCCTATGTCTCCGAGCAGAACCTCGTCCTCGACGACAGCGGCCAGCCCCTGCGCCACCCGCAGGTTCCTGAGCTGTTCAGGCAGGGCGACGACGGCAGCTATCGTCCCGTGTTCCTGCAGCACCCGCACTGACGGGACCATGCCTGCGGCGCGCTCTCACGCGAAATCGAGCGCGAGGTAACGCACCGTTTTGGCGCCGCCGTCGAGCGTCGCCGTGCCGATTTCCTGGAAACCGAGACGCGCATGAAAGGCCGCCGATCTCGGGTTGGGCGGCACCGCGTTGACCTCGCACACGATGCGATCGATGCCGGCAGCGCGGGCGCGGACAAAAAGATCCTCATAGAGCAGACGTCCGTAGCCGCGTCCGCGGCTCGCCGCAGCAACGACGATCCGGTCGACATAGAGAAAACTCGGAAGCCGCGCGCGGAACCAGAGGAAGTGGCCGCCGTCGAAGGCGTCGTCGTGTGCGAAGGCAATCAGGAAGGCGTCGGCCGGCGGCACGAACGTCGCGATCCGTGCGCAGGCGATCATCCAGTCGAAGCGCTCCGGCGACAGCGGCGACGTCTCGATGACGCTCTCGGCGTTCAGAGCGAGCAGGGCGGAACGCACCTCGGCCTGCGCGTGAAGGTCTTCCACGACCGGCATGAGGAACCTCGCCCGGAAAACGAAAAAGCCGCCTGCGGTGCAGACGGCTTTCGCAACTTCGATTGACGCCGAACCGTTGCTACTTCTTGGGAGCAGCCTTCTCTTTCGCTGCAGGGGGCGCATCCTTGCCGCCCTTGATGGCGTCCATGCCCTGCATCTTCTGCAATTCCTCGTTCTGCTTCTTCATTTCCTGCAGGTATTGCTGCTGACGCTGCGCGATCTGTTGCATCAGATCACGGCGCGCGTCCTGGAACTTCTGCATGTCGACGGGCTGACCGGCATAGGTCGTGTCGAAGCCCTGAAGCGGAATGGCGAACCCGACGGGGCCATTGGGCGTCATGGCGCGGATCTCGAGCGCCGCACCGGCCTTGAGCTGCGCGAGGAATTCAGGCGTGATCTCGACATCCGCCTCGCAGCCTGCCGAATGGCAGAAGCCGTAAGCGAGCCGCACCGGCTTCACCTTCGCCTCGTCGATCTTCTCGTTCTTCTGCAGCTTCTCCCACTCGTCCTTGGTGTAGACGACCGACAGCATGCCGGGCGGCAGCAGCACGCCGAGGGGCACCATCACGGCGAAGAACTGCTTGTCCTCGCCTTCGACCTGGCGCACGGCCGCGGTGATGATCGGCATGCCGGTGTTGGAATCGATGCGCTCGTGCTGCGTGAGGCAGAAGTTGATTTCCTTCTTCTCCTCCTTGCCTTCCTTGTTCTTGCCGACGGCGGCGACCTTCGGGCACACCTTCACCCAGTAGACTTGGTTTTGCGCGTCCGCCTGCGGGGCGGCGCCCTTTTCAGGTGCCTTGTCCTTCTTGGCCTGCGCCATCGCGCCGGAGGAAAGCATCGAGACGCCGATCGCGAGACTTGCGGCCAACAGGCTCCAACGCGTCAGACGTCCGCTGGGCTTTTTCATATGAGACATACCGTTTTCGACCTTTCCCCTTCAGAGCTGCCTGGTGGCGAGGCAGCCCGACCCCTATTTTTTCGCCGCGCAATCGGCGCGAGCGGGCACTAATGGCCGGATTGCGGCAATCCCGTGGCCGGTGAAACGCCCCGCCCGAAGCTGACGGTGGAGAGCATACGGACGTTGCCGCCTCGCCACGCATCACGCAATCGCGGCTTTCGCAAACGCGACCACTGCGCGTAGAAAGGCTCGCCTGCGAAGACGCCTTGTTGAAGGCATAAATGTAACCGCAGCTAGGACTTGGGCAGTTTGGAAGGGATCTCTCCGTTGCGCAAATCGCCGCACGTTCGCTCGCTGACGCGTTTCTGCGCGGCGCTTGCTGTCCTCGCGGTCATCGCGTGCAGCACAACCCATGCGCGTGCCGGCTCGACATACGCCCTCGCCATGCACGGCGAGCCGAAGCTGCCGGCGAACTTCGCGCATTTCCCGTACGCCGATCCGAAAGCGCCGAAGGGCGGCCGCATCACGCTGGGCGCGCTCGGCACGTTCGACAATCTCAATCCCTATACGATCCGCGGCCTTGCCCCGCCGAACATGCGCGAGTTCGTGTTCGAGAGCTTGCTCGCGCGCAGCACGGACGAGCCGTTCACGCTCTATGCCTGGATCGCCCAGAGCATCGACGTGCCGGAGGATCGCTCGTCGATCACGTTCCATCTCAACCCCGCCGCACGCTTCTCGGATGGCGCACCGATCACCGCCGACGACGTTCTCTTCTCGCACACGGTGCTGAAGGCGAAGGGGTGGCCCTACCACCGTGCGCATTACGGCAAGGTCGACAGGGCCGAAAAGCTCGATGCGCAGACGGTCCGTTTCACCTTTGCTCCGGTCAAGGACGCGAACGGCGCCGAAACCTACGACCGTGAAATACCGCTCATCCTGGGCCTGCTGCCGGTTCTTCCGAAGCACAAGCTCAACCCGGAGACCTTCGAGCAGACCACGCTCGAGCCGCCCATCGGCAGCGGCGCTTATACGGTGACGGCCGTGGAGCCTGGCCGCACGCTCACCTACAAGCGCAATCCCGATTGGTGGGCCCGCGATCTGCCCGCCATGCGCGGCCGCTTCAACTTCGACGAGGTGCGCATCGAATATTATCGCGATGCGTCCTCCCTGTTCGAAGCTTTCAAGGCGGGCGAGATCGACCTGCGCCCCGAGGATGATCCCGCGCGCTGGATCGACGGCTACAATTTTCCAGCGGCCAACGACGGGCGCGTGATCAAGGCCGAACTGCCGACGGCCATGCCGTCCGGCATGACGGCGCTCGCCATGAACAGCCGCCGCGCGAAGTTCGCCGATCCGCGCGTGCGCCGCGCGTTCATCCTCATGTTCGATGCCGAGTGGATCAACCGCTCGCTCTACAACGGCGCCTTCAAGCGCACGCAAAGCTACTTCGACCGCTCCGAACTTTCCTCTGCCGGCCGCCCAGCCGATGCCATCGAGCGCGCGCTGCTGGCGCCCTTCCCATCGGCCGTGAAACCCGACATCCTCGACGGCACCTACCGCCTGCCCGAGACGACGGGCTCGGGCGACGACCGCGCGCATCTGCAAGCGGCCTTCAAGCTCCTGCAGGAGGCGGGCTGGACCTCGCGCAGCGGCAAGATCAGCAAGGACGGCGCCCCGCTGACGGTGGAGTTCCTTGCGGCGAACCGCCAGCACGAGCGCCTGATGCTGAGCTACGCGCGCAATCTCGAACGCATCGGCATCACGACCAGCATCCGCCTCGTCGACAGCTCGCAGTATTTCGCCCGCCTCAAGACCTACGACTTCGACATGATCCAGTGGAACTGGAGCGCGTCACTGTCCCCCGGCAACGAGCAGATCAACCGCTGGTCGAGCCGCGCCGCCGACATCGACGGCTCGCTCAACTACGCCGGCGTCAAGAACCCGGCGGCCGATGCGATGGTCGAGGCCATGCTGAACGCGCGGGGTGCGGAGGACTTCACCGCCGCCGTCCGTGCCTTCGACCGCGTGCTGATGTCCGGAGACTACGTCGTTCCCCTGTTTCACCTTCCGAAGGTCTGGATCGGGCATTGGGCCTTCCTCAAGCACCCGGACACCCTGTCGCTCGCCGGGTTCGATATCGACACCTGGTGGAGCGAGCGCCGCTAAGGGTTGCGCTCGGACAGCCCGCGGGCTACCTCGGCGGCATGACGCTGCCGCCCACCAAGCCTGGACTGACGCCGCTGACCGAGCCCGGCGCTGCGGCCGATCTCGTGGCGCGCATGCGCAAGGGCGAGCGCCGCGCCATTGCCCGCGCCGTGACGGAACTCGAGCGTCTGTCGGCCGACGCCCCTCCCCTGATCCAGGCCCTGCAACCCTATCTCGGCCACGCGCGTGTCGTCGGATTCACCGGGCCGCCCGGCGCTGGCAAGTCGACGCTCGTCAATGCCTATACGGAGCACCTGCGCGCTGAGGGCCGCAGCGTCGGCATCATCGCCGTCGATCCCTCGAGCCCGATTTCCGGCGGTGCCATCCTCGGCGACCGCATCCGCATGACGTCCACCTTGCAGGACGACGCCGTCTACATGCGCTCGCTGGCGAGCCGCGGACACCTGGGCGGCCTGTCACCGGCCGCCGTGCGCGTCATCGATGCGCTCGATGCCGCCGGCAAGGACGTAGTCCTCGTCGAGACGGTCGGCACCGGCCAGAGCGAGATCGACGTCGCGGAAGTCACCGACGTGCGCGTGGTGGTCTCCGCGCCCGGCCTCGGCGACGACATCCAGGCCATGAAGTCCGGCCTGCTCGAAATCGCCGACGTGCTGGTCGTCAACAAGGGGGATCGCGAAGGCGCCGAGCGCACGCTGGAGCAACTGAAGGGCGCGCTCAGCATCCGCGCGCGGGATCACGCGCAGGTGCCGGTGCTGAAGGTGACGGCTCTGACTGGAGACGGCATCCCTGCACTCGCCGAAGCGATCGACAGCATCGCGACAGCGCGGCTCGCCGAGCCCGCCATCGACCGCCGCCGCCGCCGCGCCCGCTTCCTCATCGCCCGCGCCGCCGCAGACGCCATCGCCGCCCGCATCAAGGCCGACACGACCGGCAAGCTCGCCGCCCTCGCCGACGCTGTCCTCGCCGGCGCCCTCACCCCCGACGCCGCCGCCGAGACCCTTCTCCGCGGCTGAGCGCCGACTCACTCCCTAAGCGGCAAGGCCCCGGACAGCCGCGCAAGCGCGGCTTCCGGGGACGCAAAAAGGAGAAAGCATACGGCGCGCTGCTGCCCTCCCGTCTTCTGCATCCCCGGAAAGCGCGCAGCGCTTGTCCGGGGTCTTGCCCGGTCCGGTTGTCCTCTTTGCGATTGCGACATACACCGGGCAGGAGCGTGCTCGGTGGAGAGAAGGCGCTGTCTGCGACGTGTCACCCTCGGGCTTGTCCCGAGGGTCCAGCACCAAGCCGTCGCGACGCATGCGCATTTGGCTGGATGCTCGGAACAAGTCCGAGCATGACAGGGGGGAATGTGCCGCTGCCCATCACCCCGACTCCTCTCCAAGTAAACGGGAAGAGGGAGGAGACGCGCCCTCAAATCCCCTCTCACCGCGAGCGCAGCGGAGTGGGGAGAGGGTTAGGGTGAGGGGCAGACGATTGTTGCAAGCTCTGAGTATGCCGCT
>RXJK01000052.1:0-15890 GCA_003963125.1 Hyphomicrobiales bacterium | reverse complement strand
CCTCTCCCCGCAAGCGGGGAGAGGGAGAAGTAGGGCACGGACCGAGCGTCACCAGGAATGGAGGCTGCTAGGAGGGAGAGAGGCCTCTACGCTTCCGCGCCGGCCTTGAGGAGCTTGTAGGTGATGCTGTCGACGAGGGCTTCGAAGCTGGCGTCGATGATGTTGCTCGACACGCCGACCGTCGACCAGCGCTCGCCCGTGGAATGATCCCGCGTCTCGACGAGCACGCGCGTCACGGCTTCCGTGCCACCGGTGAGAATGCGCACCTTGTAGTCGACGAGTTCCACGTCCTTGATCAGGCTCTGGTAGCGGCCGAGATCCTTGCGCAGCGCCTGGTCGAGCGCGTTCACCGGGCCGTTGCCGTCGGCAACGCTCCACACTTGTTCGCCACCCGCGATGTAGGCCTTCACCGAGGCCTCCGACACCGTGACGAGTTCGCCGCGCGCGTTGTGCCGCTTCTCGACGAGCACGCGGAAGCTGTCGACGGTGAAGTACTGCGGCACCTCGCCGAGGATGCGCCGCGCCAGCAGCAGGAACGACGCGTCCGCGCCCTCGTAGGCATAGCCGAGCCCCTCGCGGGCCTTCACTTCTTCGAGCAGTCGCGTGAGGCGCGCATCGTCCTTGTCGACGGCGACGCCGAGCCGGTCGAGTTCCGCGATCAAGTTCGACTTGCCGGCCTGATCCGAGACGAGAACGCGGCGGCGATTGCCGACGCTTTCCGGCGGCACGTGTTCGTAGGTCTGCGGCTCCTTCAGGAGCGCGGACGCGTGAATGCCGGCCTTCGTCGCGAACGCCGCTTCGCCGACGTACGGCGCCTGCCGCGCCGGCGCGCGATTCAGGATCTCGTCGAGCACCCGGCTCGCGTGCGTCAGCTTCATCAGGCGCTGCGGTGTCACTTGCGTCTCGAAGCGATCGGCGTAGCGGCTCTTCAGGAGCAGCGTCGGAATGATCGAGGCGAGATTGGCATTGCCGCAGCGCTCGCCGAGCCCGTTGAGCGCGCCCTGGATCTGCCGCGCACCCGCCTCCACCGCAGCCAGCGAATTGGCAACGGCGTTCTCCGTGTCGTTGTGCGTATGAATGCCGAGGTGCGTGCCGGGCACGTGCTTCGTCACGTCCGCAACGATGGCCGAGACCTCCTGCGGCAGCGTGCCCCCGTTGGTGTCGCACAGCACGATCCAGCGCGCACCCGCGTCATAGGCCGCTTTCGCGACGGCCAGCGCATAGGCGCGATTGCCCTTGTAGCCGTCGAAGAAATGCTCGCAGTCGAGCATCGCCTCGCGCCCCGAGGCCACGATCGCCCGCATCGACGCGACCACGCCCTCGATGTGCTCCTCCGTCGTCGTGCCGAGCGCCACGCGCACGTGATAGTCCCACGCCTTGGCAACGAGGCAGACGGCATCCGCCTTGGCTTGCAGTGTCGCCTGTAGCCCCGGATCGTTGGCAGCGGAGCGGCCCGCGCGCTTCGTCATGCCGAAGGCCGTAAGCCGCGCCGTCTTCAGCGAAGAGGCGCCCGAGAACAGCTCCGTGTCGATCGGGTTCGCGCCGGGATAGCCGCCTTCGACGTAATCGAGCCCGAGATCGTCGAGCAGCGCCATGATCTGGCGCTTGTCGGCGAGCGAAAAGTCGACGCCTGTCGTCTGCGCGCCGTCGCGCAGCGTCGTGTCGAAGAGATAGAGACGCTCGCGACTCATGAGAACAGGCCGCCGAAATAGCGGAAGGCGAGTGCAGCGGCCGCCGCGATCACGATCCACTTGAGCACCATGTAATAGGTGCGGTGCTTCGGAAACGGCGCGGCCTTGCTGTCGGGATCTGGGGCGTTGCTCATGGCGCTGTCGGGCCGGTGTTGATCGGCCACGCGCTCGTGTCGTGGTCGGGGTGCTGGTAGGAGCGGATCGCCGCGTACTCGGGCGCGACGCGCGCGGCCTCTTCCGGCGTGCGCGTCGGCAACTCAGTGAGCGTGTCGGTCCACGGCAGCCGCGTCTCGGGCGAAAGCTGGATCACCGGCGGCAGATCGCCCGCCTTGTCGAAGGCCGCGATGGAAAAGTCGACGCCGTGCGCCGTCTCGAACGTCAGCGGCGTGCCGCAGTTGGCGCAGAAGCCGCGCCGCGCCCGGCTCGAACTTTGGAAATGCGCCGGAGCGCCGCGCGTATAGCTGAAATCCTTGGCGGCAACGAACGCGCCGCCGATGCTGCCCGATGCCTTCTGGCACATGCGGCAGAAGCAGATCGATGCGCGGCCGACTTCGCGCACGGAGAAGCGCACCGCTCCGCATTGGCAGCCGCCGGAGAGAGGTTCTGCGAGCTTCACCCCTTCACCTCCCACGTGGTGACGATTTCGCCCGTCGTCTTGTCCTTCGCGTCCTTGAGCTGGACGCCCATAGCCGCGAGTTCGTCGCGGATGCGATCCGCTTCCTTGAAATCTTTCGCCTTGCGCGCCGCATTGCGTGCCCCGATCAGGCTCTCGACCTGCGCGGCATCGACGCTGCGCGCTTCGACACCGACGGCGAAATCGCCTCGCTTCTCCTCGCCGTAAACACCGAGGAATTGCAGCGTCGCCTTCAACTGCGCCGCGCTCTCCGCGTTGCGCTGCGCCGACTTGGCGATGCCGTGCAGGATCGAGATGGCGCTCGGCGTGTTGAGATCGTCGCTCAGCGCCGCGATGACATCGGCATGGGGCGCGTCGGCAGGAGACACCGCGCTCACGACATCGGCGAAATCCATGAGCGTCGCGCGCGCCTGCACGAGACGCCCCACCGTCCAGTCGATTGGCTGCCGGTAGTGCGTGCCGAGCATGGCGAACTTGATGACACGGCCGTGCCAGGGTTGCTGGCCGAACGTCTTCGTCTCGAGGAGTTCGTGGATGGTGATGAAGTTGCCGAGCGATTTCGACATCTTCTCGCCTTCCACCTGCAGGAAGCCGTTGTGCATCCAATAATTCGCCATCACCGCGGTGCCATGCGCGCAGCGCGACTGGGCAAGTTCGTTCTCGTGGTGCGGGAAAACGAGGTCGATGCCGCCCCCGTGGATATCGAACACGTCGCCCAGCAGGGCGCCGGCCATGGCCGAGCACTCGATGTGCCAGCCGGGGCGTCCGGGCGTGGCGATGCCGGCGGGCGAGGGCCACGCGGGCTCGCCCGGCTTCGACGGCTTCCACAGCACGAAGTCCATCGCACCGCGCTTGTAGGGCGCGACGTCGACGCGGGCACCGGCTTCCATCTCTTCCAGCGACCGGTTGGCGAGGCGGCCGTAGTCGGGCATCGAGGCGACGTCGAAGAGCACGTGATCCTGCGCCACGTAGGCATGCCCGCGCGCAACGAGATCCTCGATCAGGCGCACCATGTCGACTTTGTTGTCGTCGCGCCGGATGAATTCCGTGGCCCGTGGCTCGTGCGTCGGCGGCAGCACGCCCAGCGCCGCGATGTCGGCGTGGAACTGCGTCTCGGTCTTGGTGGTGACCTGCCGGATCGCCTCGTTGAGCGGCAGCGACGGGAATTCCTGCGCCGCGCGCGCATTGATCTTGTCGTCGACGTCCGTGATGTTGCGGGCGTAGGTGACGTGGGTCTCGCCGAACACGTGCCGCAACAGGCGGAACAGCACGTCGAACACGATGACCGGCCGCGCATTGCCGATGTGGGCATAGTCGTAGACGGTCGGTCCGCACACGTACATGCGCACGTTCGCCGGATCGATGGGCCGGAACGGCTCCTTGCGCCGCGTGAGCGTATTGTAGAGCGTGAGCGACATGGGTCTGGTGCAGGCCTCGATGGCAACGGTCCGCCACGTCCCAGGCATCCGGCGGGTCGGCATCAGCCGCGAAGGCGTGCGTGTCGGCCTGCGCAGCGCTGCCCGCGCCACGCGAAGTGGAGAAGGTTCCGGTGCTCGTCCGGGCCGCAGCTAATCTCGCGCGACTTATCCCCGTCCGGCCGGAAGCCGTCAAGGCAGCTCTCCGCTGAGGTTACCGCTCGCCGGCACGCCGCAATTGCGCTCGATTGATTGGCTACGGGGAGAGTTCGAAAAGCCGTGAGTTGCGGCTCTAGGCGCTTGCAATTCCACTGGTTTCGAAGCACATGGGGTGCATGAGGCTCAACCCGACACGACGTCTGGCCCGGCAGGTTACGCTTCTGGTGTGCCTCGCTGCGGGGCTCGCCGCGCCCGGGCAAGCTCATGCGCAGGGCTGGAACTGGTGGCCGTTCGGCGGCCAGCAGCAGGAGAAGCAGCCGCCCCCGCTCCCGAAGGAGCCCGTCTATCGCGATCAGCGTGCCCCCTATCCCGGCGCGCCTCCAGGCGCTCCCTACCCCGCACCGCAGCCACTTCCCGGTGCGCAGCCGGGCCCCCAGGTGAGCCGTGACGGCCGTCCCGTCTCCAATATCTGTCTCCAGCTCGAGCAGCGTCTCGTCTCCGAGGGCGGCAACCAGGCGCAGGCCATCCTGCCCCGCATCGAAGCCGATATGCGTCAGATCGAGCGGCAGATGAACACGGCGTCCATGCAGCTCGACCGCTACGACTGCTGGGACACGTTCCTGTTCTCTAAGACGCTGCGCCAGACGCCGCGCTGCCGGCAGCTCAACGCCGACGTCGAATCGAGCCGTCAGCGCCTCGCCGACCTCGAAGCCCAGCGGCGTGAGATCCAGGGCCGCGACAACCGCTCCTACCAGGACGACATCATCCGCGAGCTCGCCCGCAACAACTGCGGGCCGCAGTACCAGCAGGAAGCCCGCCGGCGCGAAGCCTCCCGCAGCCCGTTCTCGGACGGCGACGAGATGGATGGGCCGCGCGGGGCGGGCAACCAGTTCGGCAACCTGCCGTTCGCGACCTACCGCACGCTGTGCGTACGTCTCTGCGACGGCTACTATTTCCCTGTCAGCTTCTCGACGCTGCCGAACCACTTCCAGCGCGACGCGGAAGTTTGCCAGTCGCAGTGCGCGGCGCCGGCCGAACTCTATTACCACCAGAACCCCGGCGGCGCCGTCGACCAGGCCGTGTCGGTGAACACGCAGCAGCCCTATACGAGCCTCAAGACCGCGTGGCGCTACCGCAAGGAATTTGTCTCCGGTTGCTCGTGCAAGGAGGCGGAGTTCCAGGCGCAGAACCCGACCGACAAGAAGGCCGACGCCACACCCACACCGCCGCAGTCCCGGCCCGGCGGCGTTGCTCGCCCGACGCCCACCGCCCAGCAGCTGCCCCGCCAGTAGCCCAGCGCTCTCCCTTGCATTCGTTTGGAGAAGGCGAGATCCGCCAGGAGCTTGCGTGGATGCCCGCCTTCGCGGGCATGACGGAGTTTTTCGTGAGCGTTCAGCACCCACCAACGTCACCCCCGCGCAGGCGGGCATCCACGCCAGCTTGAAGCCTAGTCTCAACGCGCGGACCAAAAGCCGGCCGGAAGTTCACCCGCCGAACACGACGCGGCCCATGATGCGGCCGGGCAGCATCGTGAACAAACCGGCGATCAGCAGCGCGCCCAGGAACAGCGACAGCATCACCCGTTTGTGCGAGCCCACATTGTGTCGCCGCGCGTGCAGGACCGCGATGGGCAGCGACACGAGCGTGATCACCGACAGGACATGGATCAGGCTGTAGCCGCCGAGCTGCCGGATCTCGTGGATCCAGAAGCTGCTCGCCGCCACCACGGCCATCAGCGCAACCCACACGTAGCCGACCAGGCGATGATTGGTCGTCCCTTTCGCGCCAATGAGTTGCGCGCTCCCTAGCACGAATGCGCCGAGCGCCGCGAAGGCATGGATCTGGATGGCGGGGGAAGCCTGGAGAAGCGGGGCCAGCGACAAGAGAGGATCTCCGATATTGATGTTAATGATCGTTACATAAACCGGCCTGCGCCTCCGCTCAAGCTGTTTTGCGCGCCTCTTCTAGAAGACTGCGCCTGTTTCCCCCGAAACAGCGCGGCGGCCAACCAATGCCCATAAGGAGGGTATCGAACGGAGGAACACCCGTGCCCCACTTCGCACTCAGGATCATGTCGGCTGGCGCCGCCGCGTTTTTCGGCGGCCTTTTCGTCGGCTGGATCGTTCTCGGCCAGCCCTTCGCAGGCAGCGACCGCGCGGTTGCCGCTGCGCCCGTTCAGCGCTTCGAGGCCCCGAAGCCCGGCCGCATCGCCTTGAGACCCGAAGACGAGCGCCTGGCCGACCCTGGCGCAGTGCCCCGGGAGGCCGCCCCCGAAGTCCGTCCTGCGCCGAAAGAGGAAGCAAAACCAAGGGCCGCGGAGCCGAAGATCGCGGAACAGAAGCCCGCCGAGGTGAAACCGCTGGACCCGAAGAAGCCCGCGGACAGCAAGCCTACCGAAACCAAGCCGGGCGACGTCGCCAAGCCCGATGCCAAGCCGGGTGAGCCCGAGATCTTCCCGACGCGCCGCCTGAAGAAGATCGCCAAGGGCGCGCTGCCCGGCATGATCATCGGCCTCCTCGACGACGAGGACGACGACTGAGGCGCCCAGAACTGACCAGAGATCAGTGCCGGCGTTCAGTGCGGAATGGAGATCAGGATTTTCAGCTTCACGAGCGCCGGGAAGAACGTCTGCAGCGCCTGCCCGAGCCCGTAGAGGATGGCACCCAGCAGCAGCAGCGCCGGAATGCCGGCCACCACCACTTTCACGAGGAAAAGCGAAAGCTTCCAGAACGGTACATCGAAGGCGGTGACCGTCGCCGGCGGAGCGGGCAGATGCTCGAAGTCGTCGTCGAAGCCGCGCGCAGCATGGGGGCCGGACATCTGCTGCGGCGGCGGCCCACCGGGCGACACGCGAAGCGACGGACCAGGGTTCATGGCCGAAGCGCTGGCTGCCTCGCGTTGCGCGCGCTCGCGCGCATCCCGCTCGCGGCGCAATGTGCGCGGCAGGTCGTCGTCCACGCTCATCGTCAGACTGGGTTCGGGCATCTCTCGTCTCCGGGCGGGGTCAAGGTCCTCGCCGATCCTCTTGCCCGGTACACAGACTGATTCGCTTGCGCCGGGCCAACGGGCAGACGCACGCTTATGCTGCGAACCCGTTGCGCTACGGACCATACTGAGCATTGGGGCGGTTTGTGGCACCGAGCGGCGGCAATGCTGCGGCGTGCCTCCGGGCCGCAGGCGCGCGCTGCTCGTGACGACCGGCACGGCCATTGCTACTCTGCTGCGCTGCGGAATGAGGAGGAGTGACCGGTGACCGATTTCAAGCAACTGATCCGCACCATTCCGGATTATCCCAAGCCCGGCATCATGTTCCGGGACATCACCACGCTCCTCGGCAACGGCCCAGGGTTTCGCGCTGCCGTCGCAGCCATGGCGAGCCCGTTTGCGTCGGCCGGCATCGAGGCGGTGGCCGGCATCGAAGCACGCGGCTTCATTCTGGGCGGCGCCGTCGCCGATCGGCTGGGCTGCGGCTTCGTACCCCTGCGCAAGAAGGGCAAGCTGCCCTGGAAGACGATCGGCGAGGAATACGCGCTCGAATACGGCGTCGACATCATTGAGATGCACCTGGACGCGATCCATCCGGGGCAGAAGATCCTGATCGTCGACGATCTCATCGCCACCGGTGGCACGGCAGACGCCGCCGTCCGTCTCATCGAACGCTCGGGCGGCAAGGTCGCCGGCGCCACCTTCATCGTCGACCTGCCGGATCTTGCCGGCATGACGAAGCTGCAGGCCCGCGGCATCCCCTGTCACGCCCTCGTCGCCTTCGCAGGACACTGACGGCGAGGATCGCCTTTACGTGCGCTTAACGCCGTTACCGAATAAACCTCCCATTAACCCGACGCCGACAGGCGGCCTTATCCTGCCGCATCCAATGATCTCCACGCTCGTTCGCATTCCCTGATCTGCACCGAACCCTGGAGATTCCGCTTGCCATCCCTCGTCCATGCAAAGCTCGCCGTCGAACGCCTGAAGCCGGCGCCCATTCCACAGGGCTGGATCGTCGAAGGCGCGCCGCAGGCCCGTGCGGTCATGCTCTCCGAGAGCCGCGACGGCACCACGACCACCAACCATTGGGACTGCACCGCCGGCACGTTCGACTGGAACTTCGGTGCTGCCGAAGAAACCGTGCACATTCTCGAGGGCGAAGTGCATGTGCTCGACGAGACGGGCGCCGCCTACACGCTGCGCGCCGGCGACGTCGCCGTCTTCCACGCCCGCACGTCCGCGCGCTGGCACGTGCCCAACTACGTGCGCAAGCTCGCCATCTGCCGCCGCCCCATGCCGGCGGGATTGGGCCTCGCGCTGCGCACCGCAAAGCGGATCAAGGGCCTGATCCACCGCCGCGTTGGGTTTGCGATTGCTGGCCCCGCAGCCCCGATCCTGTCACAGATCGCAGCGCTCTCCTGAGAAGCGCAAGGCCTGAAAGACGCAAAGCTTTTCCCGTGAACTCCGTGTCGCCGCCGGACACGGATGGTCCGCGCGCACCCGCGCATTTCCTGCGGGCAACGCCGATGACTTGATTGCAATCTGCTCTCTGCCGCTTTAGCGAAGGGGTCCCTGTCAGACCCCGTCGTGGATCTGTTGTCAGATCCCTCCGGCATCGAAGGTGGACCAGTGATCGACGCTCCTTCCGGCACCCTCACGAAATTCCGGACCGTCCTGGTCCTTGCCGGCGCTCTTGCGCTCACCGCCTGCAACGACCGCAACGCCTATCAGCCGCCACCGCCGCAGGAAGTGACGGTCGCCGCGCCGGTGCAGAAGTCGATCCCGCGCTACATCACGGCCAACGGCCAGACGGCGGCGACGCTGCGCGTTGATCTCGTCGCGCGCGTGCAGGGCGTCCTCGACAAGGTCAACTTCAAGGACGGGGATTTCGTGCAGGAAGGCACGACGCTCTTCACGATCGAGCGCGACACCTACGAGACGAGCCTCAAGATCGCGCAAGCCTCCGTCGATCAGCAGCAGGCGCTGCTGGCCCAGACCGAACTCGATTACCAGCGCAAGAGCAACCTCGTGCAGCGCCAGGTGACGAGCGAAGCCACGTTCGACGACAGCAAGGCCAAGCGCGACCAGGCCGCAGCCACCTTGAAGCAGGCGCAAGGCAACGTCGAGCAGGCGCAGATCAACCTCGGCTACACGACGATCAAGGCGCCCTTCTCGGGTTACATCACGGCACGCCTCGTCGATCCAGGCGCGCTCGTCGGCGCGGGCGGACCGACCCGCCTCGCCACCCTCGTCCAAGCGGACCCGCTCTACGTGAACTTCACGATCGACGAACGCCAGGTGCTCCAGGTCCGCACCGCGATGGCCGAACGCGGCATTACCATGAAGAACGTCGGCCCCATACCCGTCGAGATCGGGCTGCAGACGGAGAGCGGCTATCCGCACGCCGGTCTGCTCGACTACGTCGCGCCCGAGATCGACGCCGGCACCGGAACACTCGCCGTCCGCGCCCGCTTCGAGAACAAGTCGGGCGTGCTGATGCCGGGCCTGTTCGTGCGCGTGCGCGTTACCGTGCAGAAGGCGGTGACCGCTATCATGGTGCCCGAGAAGGCGATCGGCACCGCCCAGCGCGGGCCTTATGTCCTCGTCGTCGGGGCAGGAGACAAGGTCGAGCAGCGCGACATCGAGACCGCGGAAGACGCCGACGGCGGCATGCGCATCGTCACCTCGGGCCTGAAGCCCGACGACCGCGTCGTCGTCGGCGGCATCCAGCGCGCAACGCCCGGCTCCGTCGTGAAGCCCATCATGCAGACCTCCGCGACGGGCAGCACGGGCGGCAAGAAATGATCGCCAAGTTCTTCATCGAGCGCCCGGTCCTCGCCAACGTCATTGCGTTGCTGACGATCATCCTCGGCGCGGTCTGCCTCGTCCGTCTGCCGGTCGCCCAGTATCCCAACGTCGTGCCGCCGACGGTGCAGGTGACGGCGCGCTATCCGGGCGCCAGCGCCGCGACCATGATCCGCGACGTCGCGCTTCCCATCGAGCAGCGCGTCAACGGCGTCGACGGCATGATCTACATGTCGTCCATGTCGACGAGCGACGGCAACTATACGCTCACCGTCACCTTCCGCATCGGCACCGACGCCGACAAGGCGCAGATCCTCGTCCAGAATCGCGTGTCCGCGGCGCTGCCGACGCTGCCCACGGCCGTGCAGAACCAGGGCGTGCAGACCAACAAGCGCTCGACCTCGATCCTCGAGATCGTGGCCCTCACCTCCACCGATCCCAAGCACGACAGCCTGTTCCTGTCGAACTTCGCCACCATCAACCTCGTCGACGAGATCGGCCGCATCGACGGCGTCGGCAACGTCGCCGTGTTCGGTGCCGGCCAGTACGCCATGCGCCTCTGGCTCGATCCGGAGAAGATGCAGGCCCGCAAGCTGGTGCCGTCGGACGTCGTCAACGCCGTGAACCTTCAGAGCCGGTCGACCGGTGGCGGCCAGCTCGGCACGCCGCCCGCTCCGGTCGGCCAGAACTTCCAGTACACACTGCTCGTCGAGAGCAAGCTGTTCGACCCGACCGAGTTCGAGAACATCATCATCAAGACGGACGCCTCCGCCGGCGGCCGCATCACGCGGCTGAAGGACGTGGCGCGCATCGAGCTCGGCGCCCAGCAGTACAGCCAGACCTTCAAGCTCGACGGCAAGGAGTCGGCCGGCCTCGCCATCTTCCAGCAGCCCGAGGCCAACGCGCTCGACGTGGCGCACCGCGTCGAGAAGCGGCTCAACGAACTGCAAACGGCGTTCCCGCCGGGCATCACCTGGGGCGTGCCCTTCGATACGACGAAGTTCGTCAACTCCGCCGTGCACGAGGTCTACAAGACCCTGATCGAGGCGGCGATCCTCGTGCTGCTGGTCATCCTGATCTTCGTGCAGGACTGGCGCGCGACGCTCGTGCCCGCGACCACCGTCCCCGTCACCATCATCGGTGCCTTCGCGGCGATGGCGGCAATGGGCTTTACGGTGAACCTGACGACGCTGTTTGCCATCATTCTCGCCATCGGCATCGTCGTCGACGACGCCATCGTCGTGGTCGAGGGTGCGGCCAAGCACATCGAGCACGGGCTCTCCCCGCACGATGCCACCATCAAGGCCATGGACGAACTGATCGGCCCCATCATCGGCATCACGCTGGTGCTGATGGCGGTGTTCGTGCCGGCGGCTTTCCTGCCGGGCCTGAGCGGGCAGATGTACAAGCAGTTCGCGCTCGTCATCGCGGCGACCGCGCTCATCAGCGCCATCAACGCCCTCACGTTGAAGCCGACCCAGTGCGCCCTATGGCTCAGGCCCGTGACGCCGCCCGAACAGCGCAACATCGTCTACCGGATCTTCAACCGCGCCTACGAGGCGGGCGAGCGGGCCTATACGGGCCTCGTGCGAAGGCTCGTCAATCGCTCGACGGCGGTCGCGACCGTTTGCATCGCGCTCGTTGCCTTCGCGGTGTTCTCGCTGTCCCGCGTGCCGACGGCCTTCCTGCCGATCGAGGACCAGGGCTACGTGCTCGTCGCGCTGCAGTTGCCCGAAGGCGCTTCGCTCGAGCGCACCACGGCCTCCCTCGACGAGGTGTCGAAACTCGTGCGCCAGCAGCCGGGCGTCGACAAGGTCGTGGCTATCGCTGGTCTCTCCGCCCTCGACGACAGTGCGAGCCTAGCGAACGCCGGCGTCGCCTACGTGATCCTCAAGGACTGGTCGGAGCGCAAGAAGGGCGAGGACCTGCTGTCGCTCTATCTGGCCCTCAACGAGCGCGTGAAGACGCTCGATGACGGCATCGCCCTTGTCATCCCGCCGCCGCCGATCCAGGGCATCGGCAACGTCTCCGGCGCCACCATGAAGGTCGAACTGCGCGACGGCAGCTTCGACTACGCCAAGCTCGAGCGCCTGGGGCAGGAGATCGCCACCCGCGCCGGCCAGCAGTCGGCCTTCCAGGTCGCGCGCAATTCCTTCCGCGCGAGCGCGCCGCAGATCACCATCACCTTCGATCGCTCGAAGTCGGAGACGCTCGGCGTGCCGCTCGGCAACGCGCTCGATGCGCTGCAGGCCTACGTCGGCTCCTCCTACGTCGGCCAGTTCAACAAGCTCGGCCGCGTCTTCCAGATCTACGTCCAGGCCGACGCGCATGCCCGCCTCAGCACCCAGTCGCTGAAGGCCCTGATGGTGCGCAACAACCAGGGCAACATGGTTCCGCTCGGGACGCTGGCCGACATCTCGACGGTGACGGGCCCCTCGCTGATCTCGCTCTATAACCTCTATCCGGCAGCGACCGTCATCGCCAACACGAGCCGCACCACGTCCTCGGGCCAGGGCATGGATCTGTTGCAAGAGATCGCCACCGACACGCTGCCGCGCGGCACGGGCTTCGAGTGGACGGCGATGTCCTACCAGGAGAAGGAGATCGGCAACCAGATCTACCTCGTCTACGCGCTGAGCCTGCTGCTCGTGTATCTGGTGCTCGCGGGCCAATACGAAAGCTGGATCGCACCGATGAGCGTGGTGCTCTCCGTGCCGCTCGCCATGCTCGGCACGGCCGGCGCGCTGCTGGCCCTCAAGGTGCCGAACAACCTTTACACGCAGATCGGCCTCATCCTGCTCATCGCCCTGTCGAGCAAGAACGCGATCTTGATCGTCGAGTTCGCGCGGGAGCTGCGGCGCAAGGAGGGTCACCCGATCATCGACTCGGCCATCGAGGCCGCGCGCCTGCGCTTCCGACCGATCCTGATGACGTCGATCGCCTTCATCCTCGGCGTCGCGCCGTTGGTCGTTGCCTCCGGCGCCGGCGCCAGCGCACAGAAGTCGATCGGCATCGCGGTCTTCACCGGCATGCTGGGCTCCACACTGCTGACGGTGACCTTCGTGCCCTCTCTCTTCGTCGTGCTGCAGCGTTTCGAGGAATGGCGCCGCCCCTCCGCCGGCCCGCAGAAAGACGCACCCGCCGCCCACCCCGCCCCCGCGGAGTAAGATGCTTTGTGCTCGGACTTGTTCCGAGCATCCAGCCCGGAACGCATCCCGCGGGCGCAATCCAATCTTCCAGCTTCAAGATCCCGGACAGGCGCTGCGCGCCTTCCGGGAATGCATATGGAGGATTGGTTGCTTCCCCCCTTTTGCGTCCCCGGAAGCCGTGCGGCGCACGGCTGTCCGGGGCCTTGCCCCGCAGGGAGCGAGCCCGAGGGTGACAAACTGGTGTAACCGTCCTCGCTTCCCAAACACCGGCGCCACAAGAACCGCCCTCTTTCCCCTCTCCCCGCGAGCGCAGCAGTGGGGAGAGGGTCAGGGTGAGGGGCAGACGCTAGCTCCAACGTAAGCGAAAGCCGCTGCCCCGCGGGGAGAGGGAGAGGAACTCACGCCCCGGAGCGCAGGATGTCGGCAGCCTTCTCGCCGACCATGATCGAGGGCGCGTTGGTGTTGCCGGATGGCATGGTCGGAAAGATCGAGGCATCCGCCACGCGCAGGCCCGACAGCCCGTGCACCTTCAGCGTTTCGTCGACCACCGTCCTCGGCCCCTGCCCCATGCGACACGTGCCGATCGGATGGTAGGCGGTCTGCGAATTGCCGCGGATGTAGGCGAGGATGGCCTCGTCGGTATCGACGCGCGCGCCGGGCGAGAACTCCTCGCCTCTGAGGTGGTCCATGGCCGGCGCGCCGGCGATCCGGCGCATCATGCGGAAGCCCTCGGCCATCACCTGCTGGTCGATGCGATCGCCGAGAAAGTTGAAGCGGATCGCGGGATGCGCGTCCGGGTCCGCCGAGCGGATGTGGATCGATCCGAGGCTCTCCGGCCGCAGCTGGTAGCAGGCGATCGTGAACGAAGGGAAATCCTGCAGCTTGCGCGTCTTGGGGTCCTTGATCGAGTACGGGATCAGATGCATTTGCACGTCCGGCGTCGCGAGATCCGGGCGCGTCTTCAGGAAGGCGACGAGCGGCCCCGAGGGCAGACTGAAAAAGCCGCCACCCGTCGTGAGATAGCGCAGCGCTTCGGCGACAGCGCCCATGCCGCGGGCCTTGAAATTGTAGGAGACCCTGGGGTCCTTCGCCTTCCAGATGATGCGCGCGTTGATGTGGTCGCGGAAGTTCTCGCCGACCGCCGGCAGCGCGTGCGCGACGGCAATGCCGCAGCGCTGCAGGACGTCCGGGTTGCCGATGCCGGAAAGCTCCAGGATCTGCGGACTCGCGACGGCACCCGCGCACAGGATCACCTCGCGTCCTGCCCGCGCTTCGAGGCTCTGCCCTCGGTGCCGGTAGGCAACGCCGACGCAGCGCTTGCCTTCGAGCAGCAGCTTGCGTGTCGTGGCCTCGGTGAGGACGCGCAGGTTGGATCGGCTCATCGCCGGCTTGAGGTAGCTGTCGTAGGTGCTCATGCGCCGGCCGCGCAGGATGCTTGCTTGCGTCTTGGCGACGCCTTCCTGATCCTCGCTGTTGTAGTCGGGATTGATCCGGTAGCCCGCCTGCGTGGCCGCCTCGAACAGCGCGTCGTAGAGCGGGTTCTCGTCGGGCACGATGGAAACATGCTGCGGACCGCCCCGGCCGCGCTCGGCACTGCCGGGCCCCTCGAAATTTTCGATGCGCTTGAAGAGCGGGGCAACGTCCTGCCAGCTCCACCCCCTCGCGCCCATCTGCGCCCAGGTGTCGTAGTCGAGCGGCTGCCCGCGCACCCAGACGAGCCCGTTGATCGCGCTCGACCCACCGAGCAGCTTGCCGCGCGGCACGGGGATTTGCCGGTTCGCCGTCCCCTCCTCGGGCTCGGACTCGTAGAGCCAGTTGGCCCCGGCGTGGGCGATGAGCAACCCGTAGCTGATCGGAAACTGCGAGTAGAAATGCTTCGCGCGGCCGGCCTCGAGCAGCAGCACGCTGACCGTGGGATTTTCCGTCAGGCGGGAGGCGAGCGCCGCACCCGCCGAGCCCGCTCCAATGATGATGTAGTCGTAGGCCGCCTCCATCCCGCCCTCCTGTTCTTGTCATTGCGAACAGGCTAGCGCTTCGGCGGCACGCTCGCACCGCGCCATTCGGCAAAACGTTGCAGCGCCGGCGCAGGGGAGTGCGCTCGGAAACATCCGACCCGCGCCGGATCAGCGGCCCTTGAACACCGGCGCGCGTTTCTCGACGAAGGCCTTCGCCGCATCGCGATGGTCCTCCGTCTGGCCGCAGTGGATGTGGTGCGTCGCTTCGAGATCCAGGCAGTCGTCCACCTCGCCGGCCATGGCGCGGTTGAGGTTCTCCTTCATGTAGCGATAGGCAACGGTCGGACCGTTCGCGAGCCGCAGCGCGATCTCCCGCGTCTTGGCCGCAAGCTCGTCCGGCGCCACGACCCAGTTGGTGAGCCCCACCCGCAGGGCGTCGTCCGCCGTGACGCGGTCAGAGAGAAAATAGAGTTCCCGCGCCTTCGCCGTCCCGACGAGCTGCGTCATGAAATAGGTGCCGCCGTAGTCGCCCGAGAAGCCGACCTTGGCGAAGGCGGTGGTCATGATCGCGCTGCTCGCCATGATCCGGAGATCGCAAGCGAGCGCGAGCGACAGTCCCGCGCCGGCGGCTGGCCCTGGCAACGCCGCGAGGGTGGGCTTCGGCATCTTGAACAGCTTGCCCGCCGTCGCGCGCTGGTTCAGGCGCTGGCGGTGGATGGCTTCGTCGATGGTGAAGGGGCCGACGGTGCCGTCGCCCTTCTCCGCCATCCCCTTCACGTCACCGCCCGCGCAGAAGCCGTTGCCGGCGCCCGTCAGCACGAGGCACTTAACGGCGGGATCGATCTCGGCCGCCGCGAGCTGCTGCTGCAGCGCGAGGATCATGGGCCGCGTCATGGCGTTGCGCGCGGCGGGCCGGTTCAGTGTGAGGGTCAGCACGCCGTCGTCGAGGCTCGCCAGCAGTTCGTCCGTGCCGGTGTCGATCACGCGCGTGTCGATTTTCGTTGCGCTCATTGGTCTCGTCTCCCCATGGTGTCGGCGAATTGTGCCCGCTCCGCGCATCCGGAGCCATTGCGCCACAATGGAGCCAGCCATGG
>RXJK01000365.1 GCA_003963125.1 Hyphomicrobiales bacterium | reverse complement strand
CGAGCCGCAGCGCCGGCGGCTTGCCGAGGCTCGCGTAGACTTCGGGCGTGACGATCACGACCATGGCCGCGCCGTCGCGCGGGCTGGCGCTGTTGCCGGCCGTGTGCGTGCCGTCCGGCGGCATCAGCGGCTCGAGTTCGGCAAGCTCGTGGATCTCAGGAATGCCGCCGTTCTCGTCACGGGCTTCCTCGCCGGTGCCGCGCAGGGCCACGATCTCGCCCACGAAGCGCCGGTCATCCCGCGCCTTGTCGGCCTTGAGGTAGGCCATGAGCGTCTGCATGTCCTGCTCGCTGCGGCTGATGCCGCGCCGCCGCGCCAGCACCTCGCAGGCGGCGATCGAGGGAAACGCGAAGCTCGTGTCGCCTTCAGCCCCACCCTCTGCGCTGATGAAGCGGGGCGTCTGGAACAGCGTGCGCGGCTTGGCGATGCGCCAAGGCGCGGTCGAAACCGATTCTGCCCCGCCGGCGACCGCGATCTGGGTTTCGCCCAGCGCCACCGCGCGGATGCCGAGCAGGATGGCGTCGAGGCCCGAGGCACACTGCCGGTCGACGGTCAGCGCCGCGGCCCGCTCGTCGAGGCCCGCCGCGAGCGCCACGACCCGGGCCGGATTGCCGCCCGCGGTGGTGTTGCCGAGCACGATCTCTTCGACCTGGTCGGCCGGCACCTTGGCGTCCTTGAGGGCGGCCTCGATGATGGGCGCCGTCAGCGCTTCCAGCCGGCGCGCGCGATGCAGGCCGCCGGGACGCCCGAGAGCACTCCGGCGCGCAGCGATCACGAAGGCCGACCCCAGGGGCAAAGCCTGGCTCATGCAACATCCCGAAAACGCGATATGACGGGCCCGGCCAAGATCCGCATCCTCGGGCCCACGACGTTCTTGTCACAGAGGAAAATGGCGAAATCCTGCCCGTCCCGCCGCGCTTTGCAGGGTGGCATCCCCATATCGCAATGCTATAAGCAGCGGACATGACCCAAACCCTCCACCCCCTGCCGTTTCCGGCGCCCGAGCACGACCATGGGCCGTGCCTGGAGGATGCCTTGGGGCGTGCGCAGAAGGCGTTCGAGGCCAAGGGCCTGAAGCTCACCCCCCTGCGCCAGGCCGTGTTCCAGGAGATCGCCGGCTCGCACCGGGCCGTTGGCGCCTACGAGGTGCTGGAGCGGCTGGCCGCCCGCGGCGACCGCCTTGCGCCCATCAGCGTTTACCGTGCCATCGACGCCCTGGTCGAAGTCGGCCTCGTCCATCGCTTCGAGAGCCGCAACGCCTTCTTCGCCTGCCATGCCGGCCACGAAGGGCGGCAGATGGTGCTGGCTTGCGAGGCCTGCGGCCGCGTCGCGGAGGTCGGCAGCCCCGACGTATTCGCCGGCATCGACAAGGCAGCGCATGAGGCGTCCTTCTCGCCCCGCTCCGCGGTCGTCGAGGTCTGGGGATTGTGTGCCTCCTGCAAGCTGGCAGGCAAGACGGCCATCGCGACGCCCGCAGCCCACGGACGATCCTGAGCATGCAGGAAAGGACTGACAGGCCCCTGGGGCATGTGCCGGCGCATTCGCACGACGGCGACTGCGGCCACGACCATGCGCATGCCCACACGCCCCTTCCGGCGATCCGCTCGGAACGTACGCTCGTCTCCGCCCGCAATCTGAATCTCAAGATCGGCAGCCGGCCGGTGCTCCAGGAGGTCGGCCTCGACCTCGAGGCGGGGGAGATCGTGACGGTCATCGGCCCCAACGGCGCCGGCAAGACGACCCTCGTGCGCGTGCTGCTGGGCCTCCAGAAGCCGGACGCCGGCGAGATCTGGCGTCGTGACGGCCTCGTCGTCGGCTACGCCCCGCAGCGCTTCGACATCGACAAGAGCATCCCGATGACGGTGGCGCGCTTCGTGGCCATGGGCCGGGCGACGGCGGCCAACGCCGAGATCGCCGACGCCCTCAAGGAGGTCGGCGCCGGCCGGCTCGAGGAGCGTCAGATTTCCGAGCTGTCGGGCGGCGAACTGCAGCGCGTGATCCTCGCCCGCGCCCTCGTCCGCAAGCCGCAGCTGCTTGTCCTCGACGAGCCGGTGCGCGGCGTCGATTATTCGGGCGAGGCCGAACTCTATACGCTCATCGGCACGCTGCGCAGCGAGCACGGCATGGGCGTGCTGCTCGTGTCGCACGACCTGCACGTGGTGATGGCCCAGAGCGACCGCGTCATTTGCCTCAACCGCCACATCTGCTGCTCGGGCGTACCGGAATCCGTTGCACAGCATCCCGAGTACGCGCGCCTGTTCGGGCCCCAGACGGCGCGCGCCTTCGGCCTCTATCATCATCAACACGATCATCGTCACGACCTCACGGGCGCCCCGCAGCCGGTGCGCGCCCTGGGCCGCGACAAACCCGCGAACGAGTGAGGCGCGTATGGGTGAGCCGTTCGTCATGCGCGCCCTGCTCGCGGGGCTGGGCCTCGCGGTGATCGCGGCGCCGCTCGGCTGCTTCGTCATGTGGCGGCGCATGGCCTATTACGGCGAGACGGTTGCCCAGTCGGGTCTGATCGGCATCGCGGTCGGCCTCGGCCTGTCTCTGAACCTGACCCTGAGCGTGCTGGTCGTGACCCTCGCAGTCTCGGGGCTCCTGGTGCTGCTCAGCCGGCAGAAGCTCGTGCCAGTCGACAGCGTGCTCGGCATTTTGGCGCATGCGGCGCTCGCCGTCGGCGTCATCGTCGCCTCGCTCGTGCGCGGGCCCCAGGTCGACCTGATGGCGTTCCTGTTCGGCGACATCTTCGCGGTCACCCCGGTCGACCTGCAGTGGGTGCTGTTCGGCGGGCTCGCGGCACTCGTCGCCATCATGAGCATCTGGCGGCCGCTGCTGGCGCTGTCCCTGCACGAGGATATGGCGGCCGCGGAAGGCGTGTCCGTCGACCGCGTGAAGCTGACCTTCATGATTGTGCTGGCGCTGGTCGTGGCCATTGCCATCAAGATCGTGGGCGTGCTGCTCACCATCGCCTTCCTGATCATCCCGGCGGCCGCCGCCCGCCCCCTGTCGGAGACGCCCGAGCAGATGGCCTTCTTCGCCGCCATCTTCGGCATGCTGTCGGTGGCGATGGGCCTCTTCGTCTCGATCTCGATCGACACGCCCGGCGGACCGTCGATCGTTCTCGTGCTATCGATCCTGTTCCTGTCCTCCATCCTGCCGAGCGTGCTGCGGCAGGTGTCGCGCTAGAGCCTGCTGCCGAGGTGGTTGCCATGACGACCGACACGCTTCCCCGCCGCAAGTCCGTGCCCGTGGACGTGGGCGGGGTGACGGTTGGCGGAAGTGCCCCGATCGTCGTGCAGTCCATGACCAACACGGATACGGCCGATGTCGACGGGACGGCCGCCCAGGTCGCTGCACTGGCGCGAGCCGGCTCCGAGATCGTGCGCGTGACGGTCGATCGCGACGAAGCCGCCAAGGCCGTCCCTCGGATCGTCGAGAAGCTCGCCGCCCGCGGCGTGCGCGTGCCGATCGTGGGGGACTTCCACTACAATGGGCACACGCTGCTGGCCGAGAACCCGGCGTGCGCCGAGGCGCTGGCCAAGTGGCGCATCAACCCCGGCAACGTCGGCTTCAAGGCCAAGCGCGACCTGCAGTTCGGCGCCATCATCGATCTCGCGCAGAAGTTCGCCAAACCGGTGCGCATCGGCGTGAACTGGGGCAGCCTCGACCAGGAACTGCTCACCCACCTGATGGACGAGAATGCGAAGCTCGCGAACCCGAAGCCCGCCCGCAGCGTCATGCACGAGGCGATCGTGCAGTCCGCGCTGATCTCTGCAACACGCGCCGAGGAACTGGGGCTCGGCCAGGACCGCATCATCATCTCGGCCAAGGTGAGCGCGGTGCAGGACCTCGTGCAGGTCTATCGCCTGCTTGCCGCGCGCTGCAGCTACGCCCTGCATTTGGGGCTCACGGAAGCCGGCATGGGCTCGAAGGGCATCGTCGCCTCGACGGCCGGCATGGCGATCCTCCTGCAGGAGGGGATCGGCGACACCATCCGCGTCTCGCTCACGCCGGAGCCCGGCGGCGATCGCACGCTCGAAGTGAAGGTTGCCCAGGAGATCCTGCAGACCATGGGCCTGCGTGCCTTCGTGCCGATCGTTGCGGCCTGCCCGGGCTGCGGCCGCACCACATCGACGGTGTTCCAGGAACTCGCCTCCGACATCGAGCGCTTCCTGCGCCAGCGCATGCCGGAGTGGCGCACGCGCTATCCCGGCGTCGAGGGACTGAACCTCGCGGTGATGGGCTGCATCGTCAACGGCCCGGGCGAATCCAAGCACGCCGACATCGGCATCTCGCTGCCGGGAACGGGCGAAGCGCCATCCGCGCCCGTCTTCATCGACGGCCGCAAGGCCATGACCCTGCGCGGGTCCAACATCGCGGCCGAGTTCCAGGCCATCGTCGAGGACTACGTCGAGAAGCGCTTCGGCGCCGCGAAGGTCCGCGAACCCCAGACCTAGCGCTTTCTTTTGCGTTCCCGGAAGCCGTGCGCGAGCACGGCTGTCCGGGACCTTGCAGCGCGAAGGTTATCCACTACAGGGAAGATCGCGGGCTCTCGCTGCGCTCGGCCGGGAACGCAAAAATGGACAGGGCGCCTCACTCTGAAGCGGCC
>RXJK01000072.1 GCA_003963125.1 Hyphomicrobiales bacterium | reverse complement strand
GTAATCGTCAGGCGAGGTCGAAGCGGTCGGCGTTCATGACCTTGGTCCAGGCGGCGACGAAGTCCTTGGCGAACTTCGCCTTGGCGTCCGAGCTCGCGTAGACCTCGGCCAGCGCGCGCAGCTGCGAGTGCGAGCCGAAGATCAGGTCGACGCGGGTGCCGGTCCACTTGACGGCGTTGGTCTTGCGGTCACGCCCTTCGAACACGCCGTCGGCGCCGGCGGCCGGCTTCCACTCAAGCCCCATGTCGAGCAGGTTGACGAAGAAGTCGTTCGTCAGCGTCTCGGGAGACTTGGTGAAGACGCCGTGCTTGGCGCCGCCGACGTTGGCACCGAGGACGCGCAGGCCACCGACGAGGACGGTCATCTCGGGCGCCGTCAGCGTCAGCAATTGCGCCTTGTCGACCAGCAGTTCTTCGGCCGAGAGGCGCTGCTTACCGCGCAGGTAGTTGCGGAAGCCGTCGGCGACGGGCTCGAGCGGCGCGAAGGAAGCAACGTCGGTCTGCTCCTGCGAGGCATCCGTGCGGCCCGGCGTGAAGGGCACGGTCACGTCGATGCCGGCCGCCTTTGCCGCCTTCTCGATGCCGACGCCACCGGCGAGCACGATGAGGTCCGCGAGCGAGACCTTCTTGCCGCTGCCGTTGAACTCCTTCTGGATCGCTTCGAGCTTCGCCAGCACAGTCTTCAACTGCGCGGGCTGGTTGACCTCCCAGTCCTTCTGCGGGGCGAGGCGGATGCGCGCGCCGTTGGCGCCGCCGCGCTTGTCGGAGCCGCGGAAGGTCGAGGCCGAGGCCCAGGCCGTCGAGACGAGCTGGGACACGGACAGACCCGAGGCCGCGATCTTGCCCTTGAGCGCGGCGATATCGGCCTCGCCCACGGGGGGATGATCGGCGGCGGGAATGGGATCCTGCCAGATCAGCGTCTCCTTCGGCACGAGCGGGCCGAGGTAACGCGCCACGGGCCCCATGTCGCGATGGGTCAGCTTGAACCAGGCGCGGGCGAAGGCGTCCGCGAACTGGTCGGGATTCTCGAGGAAGCGGCGCGAGATTTTCTCGTAGGCGGGATCGAAACGCAGCGCGAGGTCGGTCGTCAGCATGGACGGGGTGTGGCGTTTCGCCGGGTCATGCGCGTCGGGCACGGTGTTCGCGCCGGCGCCGTGCTTGGGCTTCCACTGGTGCGCGCCGGCGGGGCTCTTCGTCAGTTCCCACTCGTAGCCGAACAGGTTCCAGAAGAAGTTGTTGCTCCACTTGGCCGGCGTCGTCGTCCAGATCACTTCGAGGCCGCTGGTGATGGTGTCGCCGGCCTTGCCCGTACCGAACTTGTTGGCCCAGCCAAGACCCTGCTGCTCGATGCTGGCGCCTTCGGGCTCCACGCCGACGAGCGCTGCGTCGCCCGCGCCGTGTGTCTTGCCGAAGGTGTGGCCGCCGGCGATGAGCGCGACGGTCTCCTCGTCGTTCATGGCCATGCGGCCGAAGGTTTCGCGGATGTCGCGGGCAGCCGCCAGCGGGTCAGGATTGCCGTTGGGGCCTTCCGGGTTCACGTAGATGAGGCCCATCTGCACGGCGCCGAGCGGGTTCTCGAGATCGCGGTCGCCGGTATAGCGCTGGTCGGCGAGCCAGGTGCCCTCGGGGCCCCAGTAGACGTCCTCCTCGGGCTCCCACGTGTCGACACGGCCGCCGGCGAAGCCGAACGTCTTGAAGCCCATGCTCTCGAGCGCGACGTTGCCTGTGAGGATCATCAGGTCGGCCCAGGACAGCTTCTTGCCGTACTTCTGCTTGATGGGCCAGAGCAGGCGGCGGGCCTTGTCGAGGTTGGCGTTGTCGGGCCAGCTATTGAGCGGGGCGAAGCGCTGTTGACCCGCGCCCGCGCCGCCGCGGCCGTCGGCGATGCGGTAGGTGCCGGCGCTGTGCCAGGCCATGCGGATGAAGAAGGGGCCATAGTGGCCGAAGTCGGCCGGCCACCACTCCTGCGAATCCGTCATCAGAGCCTTCAGGTCCTTGATCACCGCATCGAGATCGAGGCTCTTGAATTCTTTCGCGTAGTCGAAGTCCTCACCCATCGGGTTCGAGAGCTGCGAGTGCTGGTGCAGGATGCCGAGGTTCAATTGGTTCGGCCACCAGTCGCGATTTCCCGGCCCGCGACCGCCGTGAGCGAACGGACATTTCTTCTCGTCTGCCATGACCTACCCCTTGTGCGTTTCGGTGTTCGTGCAACCTGGACTGCGCTGAAGTGTTAGTCGACCCGAGCGATCAGGTAAAATCGCCTTTGATGATCGATGCGATAAGAATACCTAATCATGTTGCGCGCCGTGCGTCGCCCCCTCATAGCCCACGGGGGCCGTGCCATGCCACCCCCCGTGGGGTCGGCCAAGGGCAATTTGGCGATGCACGTCAGGCCGGAGACCGCAGGGTGTGCTCGAGATCGCGGGTGAGGCCCGGAAGCGCGGCAGCGTTGCCGATCTCGGCCATCCAGCACCACAGCACGAGCACGAAATAGACGTGGTAGTAGGCCAAGGTCTCCGCCACGTCGGGCCGGCCGGTGTCGCCGTAGCCCGACAGCAGCGCGTCGCGTTCGCCGGCCTTCAGGTAGTAGGCCGCTTTCGCGATATCCATGAGCGGATCGGCGGCTTGCGTGTTCTCGAAGTCGACGACGCCCGTCAAATGCGGTGCGCCGTCAGTGCCCACGCAGGCAAGCACGTTCCCGGCGTGGAGATCGTTGTGGCAGAGGACGGGCTCGGCGCAGGCGTCGAGCAGATGTGCGCTGTTTGCCGCGAAGGCGGTCACGGCGCGCGCGAGATCCGCGTTACCGCCGCGCCTTTCGAACTCGGCGAGCTTGCGGGCGAACTGCGTGGTGATGTAGGCGCGGTTGGTCTCGTGCGGCGTCATGATGCCGTCGGCACCGATGTAGCCGAAGGCCGGCATCGGGATCGCGTGCAGATCGCGCAGCAGTTGCCCGATCTGGCGATAGCCTTCGAGATACTGCGCGCGCGGCAGCGTCGCGTCGAGCGGGCCGAAGACCACGCCGTCGAGCTTGGTCATCAGCATGTAGTCGAGGTCGAGGCGCGTGCGCGCATCGTCCACCGCCAGCACGTGCGGCGCGGGCACGCGAAGCCGGTCCGCGACCAGCCGCAGCATGCTCGCCTCCTTGCGCAGCTTCCAGCGCAGCGTGTCGGGGTAGACCTTGAGGATCACTGGGGGGCGATCCGCAGCGAGGCTGATCTCGTAGATCGAAGCGATCTCCCCACCGTGGATGCGGGCGACGTGCGTGGCCTGCGCACCGTCCATCACGCCGTCGAGGAGCCGCTGGGCTGCTGCGACGGAGAGGTCGACGTGCGGCTTCAGGCTCATGCGCCTCTCCCCAGGGGCCCGCTGGCGCGAAAATCAGCTTTCGGATCGTGCTTCTGCGCAGTTTCTCGGCCGCCGCGGGGAAGACCATCGAAGGACCCGCCCGTCACGTCATCATCGCCTTGACGAGCCCGTCCAGCCCGCGAATGATGCGCCGTTTTCCCGTTTCTTTCCAAGGATCCTCTGCTCATGCCGATCATCAACCGCGCCGCCGACCTGCAGGACGAGATCACCGTCTGGAGGCGGGATCTGCATGAGAATCCTGAGCTTCTTTATGACGTGCATCGCACGGCGGCCGTGGTGGCGGAAAAGCTGAAGGCGTTCGGCTGCGACGAGGTGGTGCCCGGCATCGGCAAGACCGGCGTCGTTGGCGTGATCCGTGGCCGCAAGCACGGCTCGGGCCGCGTCATCGGCCTGCGCGCCGACATGGACGCGCTGCCGATGGAGGAGATGACCGGGCTGCCCTACGCCTCGAAGGTGAAGGGCAAGATGCACGCGTGCGGACACGACGGGCACACGGCGATGCTGCTCGGCGCTGCCAAATATCTCTCCGAGACACGCAACTTCGACGGCACGGCCGTCGTCGTGTTCCAGCCGGCGGAAGAAGGCGGCGCCGGCGGCAAGGCGATGGTCGACGACGGCCTCGTCACGCGCTGGGGGCTGCAGGAGGTCTACGGCATGCACAATGCGCCGGGGCTTCCCGTCGGCACGTTCGCCTCGCGCCCGGGGCCGCTGCTCGCCGCGTCCGACTTCTTCGACATCGTGGTCGAGGGCAAGGGCAGCCATGCCGCCGAGCCGCACAAGGGCGTCGATACGCTTGTCGTGACGGCGAACATTTTGCTCGCGCTGCAGACCATCGTGGCGCGCAACCTCGATCCCCTGAAGTCCGGTGTGGTGACGGTCGGCATCATGAAGGGCGGTAATGCCAGCAACGTGATCCCGCAGCTCGCCGAACTGCACGGCACCGTGCGCACGCTGCTGCCCGAGGTGCGCGATTTATTGGAGCAGCGCGTCGGCGAGGTGGCGCGAGGGATCGCTGCAAGCTACGGCGCGGAAGCGCGGGTCAGCTACATGCGCAACTATCCCGTCACGCGCAACCACGAGCGCGAGACGGCCTTCGCCATGAAGGTCGCGAAGGACGTAGCCGGCGAAGGCCGCGTGATCGAAACGCCGCCGATCATGGGCGGCGAGGACTTCGCCTTCATGCTGGAAGCCTGCCCCGGCAACATGATCTTCATCGGCAACGGCGATACGGCGGCCTGTCATCATCCTGCGTACGATTTCAACGACGCTGCGATCCCGCACGGGGTGTCGTACTGGGCCCGCCTCGTCGAAACGGCGATGCCGGCCTGAAACTCCAAGACACCGCGAGCGCGCACCGGG